>NZ_JBHTRF010000068.1:0-22056 GCF_042796115.1 Kitasatospora sp. NPDC056446
CACCCGGCGCCCCCCCCCCGGGTGCCTTGACCCGGCCCCTGCCGCTTTTCGCGGCAGGGGCCGGATCCGTCTGTGCCTGGTCAGGCCCGTGCGCTGCCCGGCCGGTGGCCCGCGGCGTCGGTGGCGACACGCCTGAGGACGGCGGTGTTCGCGGTGACGGTGCCGGGCTTGACCCCGAAGGCCTCGGTGACCTGGACGCTGCGCTCGCCCAGGAAGGCGTAGGAGCCGCGGTCGAAGATGATCTCGTCGCGGGAGCCGGTGGCGGCGTTGGTACGGGCGATGGCGATGCCGGTGCGCCCGGCGGCGTCGGTGGCACTGTCGACGAGGACGACGCCGGGGATGCGGGCCGCGGCCTGGTAGAGCGCGGCGGCGAGCTTGCCGGGGACGGCCTGCTCGCGGACCAGGTCGGCGATGGTGACGAACGCCTGCTGGTCCGGCCCGCTGCCGGCTCCCTCGGTCTCGGTGTAGATCTTCCGCAGCAGTTCCTGCGGGTCGGTGGGAAGGGTGCGCAGGTAGTCGTAGGACGGCGCGTTCAGGTAGGCGCCGGTGCCCGACGCGAGTGCCGCGCCGCCTTCCGGGGACTTGCCCTCCTCGGTGAGCCAGCCGGTGCGGCCGTCGGCCGAGTGCCAGACCTGCCGCTGGTGGGGCTTCTCGACCCACACCGTCGACGCGCCGCTGCCCGCGTCGACGGAGCCGGCGAGGTGGGAGACGGTGCTCTCGATGTAGACGTACTGCCCCGGGCGCAGGACGAGGTCCGGCGCGGCCTCGGCGGCCAGCGAGATCCGCTGCACCGCGCCGTCCAGCCCGGCGGTGGAGCCGGCCACGATCTGGACGACGGGCGCGGCGACCCGCTCGCCCCGCACGGGGGTCTCCCCCTGGCCGCCGAACGTGTTGGCCGCCACGGTGGCGGCCAGGGCGAAGGCCGCCAGCGTGGCGGGCACCGCGATCAGCAGCCGCCGACGGCTCCTGGCCCCGGGGCGGGCCGACGTTGCGGGTGCGGGCGCGGGTGCGGGGGTGCTGGTGATCTCGTTCATCAGGAACTCCTCGATCTGGCGCTGCCGGCCGGGCGGGGCGGCCGGTGCTCCGGCCGCGGGCAGCAGGTGCCTCAGCTCCGCGTGGTCAAGCGGCTGCTGCCGCTCCGGGACGCTGGTCATCTGTTCCACTCCTTGTCCGACCGGGCCGGAACCATCCGGCCACCCTGTACTTGTCCGGCTGCCGGCAGGGGTTCCCGGCAGGTTTTCGAGGCCGACCGCAGTTCCTTGTCGGCCAGGGCGCGCAGCCGGGTCCGGGCCCTAGAGAGCCTGGATCGCACGGTGCCGACCGGGATGCCGAGAGCCTCGGCGGCCTCGGGGTAGCTGAGGCCCGCCCACACGCACAGCGAGAACACCTCGCGCTCGCCACGGCGCAGCTTCTCCAACGCCGCCTTCGCGGCCAGCAGTTGATCGCGGTCGGCGAGCCGTCCGACCAACTCGTCGGCGAAGTCCGGGGCGTGGTCGGCGAGCGGCATGCGGGCGAGGGCGGCCGCATGCCGACGGGCGGCCCTGGCCCGGTTGCGCAGCACGTTGACGGTGATGCCCATCAACCACGGCCGAGGAGTCGCACCCTCGTCGCGGAGCTTGCCCCGTAGCCGCCAGGCCTCCAGGAAGACCACCGCCATGGCGTCCTCGGCACCGGCCCGGTCACCGCTCACCCGGACCGCGTGCGCCAGAACCGCCTGCGAGTGCTCCTGGAACAACTGCCGGAAGGCGCCCGGGTCCCCGGCTCTGATCCGTTCGTGCAGCGAAAAGTCCACACCTCTGGTTGTCCTGCCGCCACGAGGGGGTTCCGGTGACCTGCGTCACAAGGTCCGTGGCCCGCCACGCCCCCGTGGCCGGAACGGACGAACGGCCGGTCGATCCGAGGACCGACCGGCCGTCGCCGGGTACTCCGGGGCGCCGGGTGTGCCGGCGTTCAGGTGCGGTACTTGTCCCCCGGGCCGGCCTCGCTGACGATCACGTCCTTCTTCTCGCACGTCAGCGGGCGCACTTCGGGGTCACTGGGGACGACGCCCTTGCCGTCCGAGGGGGCGGGCAGGGTGTGGGCCGCGACGGGTTCCGTGTGGGTGTGCGCGGGGGCCGCCGACGCGGTGCCCGCGAGGGTGCCCGCGAGTACGCAGGCGGTGGCCGCTGCGACCCAGAGGTTCTTCATGTCCTGGTTCCTTCTCCTGTTCGGGGGATCGCTTTGCCGATCCTCGTCGGCATACGTACCAATGAGGGGTGTGGGGCCAACCCCCGCGATCGCGATGTCGTTCGAACGGAGCTTGCCCGCAGCGGCCTTGGCGGAGGGCCGGTCGCTCAGCCGCCGGCCGGCGGCAACGCGTGCAGCACGTCGTCGTGGCCCGCGAAGAGGCGGGTGTCGTCGGCGGCCAGCGACCAGACGTCCTTGCCGGGGCCCGAGTCGCGGAACGTCCAGAGCAGCCGGCCGGTCGCGGCGTCGATCGCGCAGACACCCCCGGCGGCCGGCCCCGGCACGTACAGCACGTCCTCGGTCAGCAGCGGGATGCTGCGGGAGTCCAGCAGGAACGGCAGCCGGAACGACCACACCTGGCGGCCCGTCGCCGCCTCGTAGGCGATGACCAGGCCGTTGTCGAACGGGACGTAGACCCGGTCGCCGTCCGCGACCGGCGGCAGCGCCCGCCACTGCTCCCCCTCGGCCGGGACGGACGTCCAGAGCGACCGGCCGGTCGGCCCCAGCGCCCGGACGGCCCCGGTGCCGTTCGGGACGTAGACGCGCTCCGGGCCGGTGGCGCACCAGCGCAGGTCCGTGTCCACGGGGGTCGTCCACAGCTCCCGGCCGTCGGCGGCGTCCCGGACGACCACCTCGGCGTGGTCCGCGACCCTGCGCCCGCACGGCAGCCCGCCGTAGTCGGCCGTCACCGGGGCGAACGGGTACTCGCCGGCCCCGACGGGCACCGACCAGAGCAGCGACCGGTCCGAGAGCCGGATCGCGAACACCACGGTGTCGGGCGACACGGCCTTCGCCGAACCGAAGTCCAGGACCGTGCCGTACAGCGTGCCGCCGTCGCAACCGGCCAGCCGGACGCTGCCGTTGCCCAGCACGTCCGGCAGCGGCATGCTCCAGTCGCCGCCGGGGTCGGAGAGAAGACGGGAGTCGATGCGGCCCCGCACGGCGCTGAACAGCCGGTCCGGCCCGAACACCATGCTCCCCACGAGGTCCGGGCCGCCCGGCCGGGCCCCGGAACTCGGCAGGTCGAAGGGGATCAGCCGGGCCGGCGCGCCGCTCGCGGGATCCAGCACCCGCAGCCCGGCGCGGGACAGGAACACCGGGCGGTCCGACCGGTTCGCCGACCACTCCGGCGCCATCGCCTGCGGCCCCCGGTACGTCCAGAGCGGCGCGGGCCCCTCCAGCGCCGTCGGCAGCGGCAGCGGCCTCGGCGGCGGCGCCCCGTCCGAACGCCCGAAGGCCGCCCACAGCGCCGCGCCACCCGCCAGCACCCCCGCCGCTCCGACGAGCAGCGCCCGCCGGCTCGGCCGCGACCCCTCCGGGCCCCCGCTGATCACGTCCGGCGGCGCCCCGACGGCACCGTCCGCCTCGTCCCACTGCCACGAGGACTGCTCCGCCGACCGCTGCCCGGCCCAAGGCGACTCCATCTACCCGCTCCCGATCCCCCGAGGCAGCCTCACCGCTGCCGACCGCCGGAGACTATCGAACGGCCGTCCCCGCACGACCCCTGCGGGGCCCGGGTCGGGCCCGGGTCGGTCTGGTGGCGGTCGGGCGGCGCGCTACCAGTCGCGGACGGACTCGCAGCCCTCGGCCAAGGCCTCGCCGGCCCAGGCCAGTTCGGCCCCCGATGCGGCCTCGGCCTCGGTGACGATGGCGTCGAGCGCGTCGTAGAGCTCCTCGCGCTCGACGGTCTCGATGAACTCGGCGCGCTCGTCGAGCTCGTTGAAGGCCTCGCCGAACTCCTCCCCGAGCTCGACGAGCCTCGGCGTCAGGACGTCCGCCGGATCCCCCGACGCCAGCACGGCCAGTACCGCGCGCCGCGTCGCCCGGTACTGCGCCAGCGCCTTCCTGTAGACCGCGGCACTGATCTGCTCGCGGCCGTCCCAGTCCCGGAGCGGATTGTTCAGGTTCTCGGCGAGCCACTGGGGCTTCCGGGGCTTGGCGATCCTGAGGTACACGCCCTGGGGCTCCTCGGGCCGCCAGAGCCTCCTCGTCGCCGTCGCGTACTCTGCGGGCACACTGACCAGTTCCAACTCCTCCAGCGCCGGAACACGCCGCGGCACGAGGCAGTCCGCCTCGACCATCCCGAAGACGTCGGAGAGCCGGAGATGCTTCAGCGAAGTCAACTCGTTGAGGCTCGACGCCGATGACAAGGTCACCGGCCCGACGAGCGTGAGGCCGGTCAGCGCCGGATACCGCTCGACGAGCCGCGCACAGTCCAGCGACTCCACCGCGTGAACCGTGAGCCGACGCGTCTCCCCGTCAGGATCCGCCGGCCCGGCGAGACGGTCGTCCAGTTCGGTGCCGGTGATGCTTTTCGCCCACGGGTCGGACCACGGCGCCGCGTCGCCCTGGCGCCGGCGCCGCGCCAGGGCCAGATCGAGCCCCCTGCCCCACCCGAACGCGTAGCTGTGCGGCGGCTCCTTGTGCAGCAGGGGCAGTGTCCCGATGGCCTGGTAGCTCCGAGGGAGCAGCCACTCGTAGAAGTAGTGCGCCGGACCGAGAGTCCCCCAAAGCGGCACGACGTCGCCGAGCTCCGCCACGGACATCGGCTCCGGGCCGGACCAGTCGAGGTGCAGGACGCCCGCGTGCTGCTGGTCCGGGTCCAGATGGGTGATCTGTGCCGCCGTCCACTCGCCGAGATACTCGGAGAACGCTGCGACGACATCGCCCGGGGCGATGGGCCGGGGAGGTCTTGGGTCCTTCGCAGTAGCCATGCCCCGCACGCTATCCGGCACCACCCACAGGCACCCGCGGCGGAAGGCCGACGGCGTCAGCGACGGCGTCAGCGACCGTGTCAGCGACGGTGCGGGCCGGGCTACTTGGCGAAGCGGACCTCCGGGTACGCCGCCGACGGGCCGTCCAGCAGCCGGGCCGGGCGGCCGAGCAGGTGCCGGTCGAAGAACGCGCCGAGGTAGGCGCGGGTGGCGGCGAGCGCGCGGGCGCCCTTGACGGTGCCGAACTGCTCCGGGGCGGTCTCGGGCGGCAGCTGGTCGCGGACACCGAAGGCGTCCACCAGCCAGTGCATGTCGCAGAACGAGAGGTGGCCGGCGTCCGGCAGGTCCAGCCAGCGCTTCCAGCCGGTCAGCTGCTGCCAGGCCCGGTCCCAGTTCGCCGCCGGGTTCTCGCCGGCGTGCCGCTGGGCGCCGAGCAGCAGCACCGGGCCGGGCAGGCCCCCGGCGGGCAGCGGGGCGAAGAAGTCGCCGTCCAGGTCGGCGGCGGCGCGGATCCGGCCGTCCTCGCGCATCGCCTCGACCGCGCTCGCGCCGCCCAGCGAGTGGCCGGCCGCGCCGATCCGGGAGCGGTCGACCCGGAGCCCCGGGACGAGCCCCGGGACGAGCCCCGGCCCGGGCGCGGTCAGCCGGTCGATCAGGAAGCGGATGTCCTTCGCCCGGCTGCGGGTGACCTCGGCGACGAACGCGTCGTCCGTCCGGTCGCAGATCAGGCAGTTCTCCACCCGCCCGTCGGGGAACCGCACGACCGTCTCGTAGGTGTGGTCCAGCGCGGCCACCACGTAGCCCCGGGCCGCGAGGTCCTCGGCGAGGGCGGTGAGCGAGGTGCGGCTGTAGCCGTAGCCGGGGGAGAGCACGACCAGCGGGTGCGGCCCGGGCGCGGGCACCGTACGGGCCCGCACGCCGGTCCGTACGGTGCCGAAGTCCGGGAAGCCGTACAGCGCGGTGGACAACTCGGGGGAGACATACGGGAGTTCCCCGCCGCGCGCGGACTGCGCCGGGTACCAGAGGGTGGCCATCAGCTCGCGGGCGGGGGTGCCCGGCCGCCAGGGGTCGGGCCGGCTGCTGTCCACCAGGTGGACGTCTGCGGCGCCGACCGGGCGGTGGGTGGTGGGCGCGGGCACCTGCGGGGGCTTCGCGGCGGCCCCGGTGGGTTCGGTGGGTTCGGCGGCCCCGGCGGGCGCATCCGGAGAGGAAGGCGAGGACAGGAGGAGGGGAGGCCCGGCGGGTGGGGAGGCGGCCAGTGCGGCCTGCGGGCCGATCAGTGCGAGCAGGACGGCGACGGGCACGGCGAACAGCGCGGCCGTCCGCCACCGGGGAGTTGTCGACATGACGCCACGCTAGGTCCGCGACCGGCGCCGCCGCGTCCTGCCGTCGGCGTAGCCCGGCCGTCCCGGGTCAGCCCCGGGGCGGAGCCGCCGCGCCGGGCCGCCCCCGCCGCCGGGACGGGCCCGCCTCCACCCTGAGCGGCCTTGCGCCGGTCGGCTGCGGTGGTCCGGCCGGGGTGGTCCGGCCGTTTCCGGTGCTCCCCCGATCGGGGGAGGGCGGGGCCGGAGGACGCGGCAATACTTGCGGACATGATCAAGGGAATACGGCCGCTGCTGAGCGGCTCCACGTACACGGGCGTGCTGTTCGCCGTCCTCGGGGCGCTGGCCGCGCTGCCACTGGCGCTGGTCGCCCTGGTGCCCGTCGCCGCCATGACACGGGCGGACCCGTACGGCTGGGCGGCAGCGGCGGCGCTCGCGCTCTGGGCGGTCCTGATCGGGGTGGCGGGGCTGGCCGGGGCCACCCGGCGGGCGCTGGTCGGGGCGGCGCGACGGCTGCTCCGCGTCGCGGTGCCGGACCCGGGGCGGACGGCGCCGGGGGAGCGCTGGCGGACGCCGGCCTTCCTGGTGCTGCACGTCGCCCTGGGGTGGGTCGTGCTGATCGGCGGCAGCGTGCTGCTGACCATGGGGCTGGTCCTGTCCAGCGGGTACTCGGACGGCGCCGCCCGGGTCAGCCTGCTCGGCTGGTCCGGGGACCTGACCGGCGGCTGGCGCTCGGCAGTGGCGGTGTGCTGCCTGCTGCTGGCGCTGGCGCTGTTCGCGGCGGTGTCCGGCGGACTGCGGTGGCTGGCGCCGCGCCTGCTCGGCCCCTCCCCGGCCGAGCGGCTCGCACTGGCCGCCGAGCGGGAACGGGCACTCGCCGAACGCAACCGGCTGGCCCACGAGTTGCACGACTCCATCGGGCACACGCTGACCGCCGCCACCATCCAGGCCGCCGTCGCGGGCGAGGTGCTCGCCGACGACCCGGTCGCCGCGCGGGCCGCCATGCGCAGCATCGAGGAGTCGACCCGGGCGGCACTGGAGGACCTGGACTACGTGCTCGGGGTGCTGCGCGCGGAGGAGTCCGGCACCGCGCCGGCCCGGACCCTCGCCGACCTGCCCGAACTGCTCGACCGGCTGCGGCACGCGGGCGCCGTCGTGGAGACGGAGACCACCGGCGACCCGGCCGCCGTGCACGGCACGCTGTCCCGCGCCGCGTACCGGATCCTCCAGGAGGGGCTGACCAACGCGCTGCGGCACGGGGCGGGCGGGCCCATCGGACTGCGGGTCGCGGTGACGGCGGACGGGCTGGAGCTCAGTGTCGTCAACGGGGTCAAGGCGGGCCCCAGCGGCTTCCCGACCTCCGGCCACGGCCTGACCGGCCTGGCGGAGCGGGTCCGGCTGCTGCACGGGGAGTTCGAGGCCGGGCCGTACGGTCCGCCCGGTGCGGTGGGCGCGGCGGGCGGGGGCGGGCAGCGTTGGCGGCTCGCCGTCCGGCTCCCGATACGGTGGTCGGTGTGAGCAACCCGAGCGGCGTGACCGGGGTGACCGGGGTGACTGGTGAGAGCGGCGCGGCCGGCGCGGCCGGTGAGAGCGGCGCGGAAGCCCCCGTCACCGTCCTGATCGCGGACGACGACCCGGTGACCCGCAGCGGCCTGAGCACCCTGCTCGGCGCCCAACCCGGCATCCGGGTCGTCGGACAGGCGGCGGACGGCATCGCGGTGGTCGAGCAGGTCCGGCTGCTGCGCCCGGACGTGGTGCTGATGGACGTCCGGATGCCCCGCCGGAACGGGATCGACGCGACCCGGGAACTGCTCGCCGGAGCCGACGACCCGCCGAAGGTCGTCGTGATCACCACCTTCGAGAACGACGACTACGTGACCGCCGCCCTCAGCGCCGGCGCCAGCGGCTTCGTCCTGAAGCGCCGACCCGTCCCGCAGATCGCCGAGGCCGTGCGGGTGGCGGCCGCCGGAGAGGCGGTCCTCTTCCCCGCCGCGCTGCGCCGGATGGTGGCCGCCCGGCCGCTCAGCTCCGCCGAGGCCCTGCCCAGGGCGGCGCTGACCGGACGGGAGGAGGGGGTGCTGCGGCTGATGGCGACCGGGCAGTCCAACCCGGAGATCGCGGAGTCGCTCGCGGTGAGCCTGGAGACGGTGAAGACCCACGTCGGGAACGTGCTGACGAAGCTCGGCGCGCAGAACCGCACCCACGCGGTGGTGATCGCGTACGAGACCGGGCTGGTGGTGCCCGGGCTCCAAGGGGCCTGAGCACCCGGGCCTCTCGCTGTCCGGGCCTCTTGTTGTCCGGGCCTCTCGGTGTCCGGGTCTGTCGCTGTCCGGTCCGTGGGATGGCCGGGGACGGCGGCGGCCCGGTGCGGCAGGATCGGCTCCGACACCGCCGGAACACCTGCACCGGGAGAGCCCGCCGTGACCGTCGTCGAGATACCCGGGTCCAAGTCCATCACCGCCCGGGCCCTGTTCCTGGCCGCCGCCGCCGACGGCGTGACCACCCTGCACCGGCCGCTGGCCTCGGACGACACCGAAGGCTTCGCCCAAGGGCTCGGCACCCTCGGGTACCGGGTCGAGCAGGCCGCCGACCAGTGGCGGATCACCGGCCGCCCCGCCGGACCCGCCGTCCCCACCGCGGACGTGTACTGCCGGGACGGCGCCACCACCGCCCGCTTCCTGCCCGCCCTCGCCGCCGCGGGCCACGGCACCTACCGCTTCGACGCCTCCGCCCAGATGCGCCGCCGGCCCGTCGCCCCGCTCACCCGGGCGCTGCGCGAACTGGGCGTCGACCTGCGGCACGAGGAAACCGAGGGCCACCACCCGCTGACCGTCGCCGCCGCCGGCGTCCGGGGCGGCGCACTCACCCTCGACGCCGGGCAGTCCTCCCAGTACCTCACCGCGCTGCTGCTGCTCGGCCCGCTCACCCGGGACGGCCTGCGGATCACCGTCACCCGGCTGGTCTCGGCCCCGTACATCGGCATCACCCTCGCCATGATGCGGTCCTTCGGCGTCGAGGTGAAGCGCGAACGGACCCCGGACGGCGAGGTGTTCGACGTACCGCCCGGCGGCTACCGGGCCACCGACTACGCCATCGAACCGGACGCCTCCACCGCGAGCTACGTCTTCGCGGCCGCCGCCGTCGCGGGCCGCGAGACCACCGTCCCCGGCCTCGGACGGGACGCCCTCCAGGGCGACCTGCGCTTCGTCGAGGTGCTGCGGCGGATGGGCGTCCGGGTGGACGTCGCGGCCGACCGTACGACCGTCACCGGCGACGGCACGCTCGACGGCCTCACCGTCAACATGCGGGACATCTCCGACACCATGCCCACGCTCGCGGCGATCGCGCCGTTCGCGTCCGGCCCGGTGCGGATCGAGGACGTCCACAACACCCGGGTCAAGGAGTGCGACCGGCTGGAGGCCTGCGCCGCCAACCTGCGCGCCATGGGCATCACGGTGGCGACCGGCGACGACTGGATCGAGATCCACCCCGGCACCCCGCGCCCGGCCGAGATCGCCACCCACTCCGACCACCGGATCGTCATGTCCTTCGCCGTCACCTCGCTGCGCACGCCCGGGATCACGTTCGACGACCCGGGGTGCG
Source organism: Kitasatospora sp. NPDC056446 (assembly GCF_042796115.1). Classification (NCBI taxonomy): domain Bacteria; kingdom Bacillati; phylum Actinomycetota; class Actinomycetes; order Kitasatosporales; family Streptomycetaceae; genus Kitasatospora; species Kitasatospora sp. NPDC056446. The sequence continues at coordinate 9,866 of NZ_JBHTRF010000068.1, forward strand.
TGCGCAAGACGTTCCCCGGGTTCCACGAGGCGTTCGCGAGGCTGCGCGAGGCGTGGGGGGTCTGAGGCCGCGCCCCTGAACGCGGCCGCGCCCGGCGGGCGGGCTTACGGCCGGGAACCACCGAATCCCGGTTGCCCGCCGCGCCCCTCGGCGGCGAGGATCCTGTCCGTGTCCGAGACGACGGCGTTCGACGGGTCCGCACTGCGGCCCTACCCCAAGATCCCCGCGCGCGGCCGCTCCGGCGGGCCCGGCGGCCGCGAGTGGGTCGCGGCCGAGAAGGTGCACGGGGCGCACTTCGCGGTGGTCTGCGAGGGCACGTCCGTACGGGCCGCGAAACGGCGCGAACTGCTCGACGACGAAGGGCTGGACGGCTTCTTCGGCGTCAGCCGGATCTGGCCCGCACTCGCCGTCGCCGCCGCCCGGTGCGCCGACGCGATCCGGCTCCGGGAAGGCCGGGACCCGTCGGCCGTCGTGACGGTCTACGGCGAACTGGCCGGCGGCCGCTACCCCCACCCCGAGGTGCCCGCCCTCGCCGGCGTCGGGCCGGTGCAGACCGGCGTCTGGTACGCCCCCGGCCTGCGCTGGCTCCCCTTCGATGCCACCGTCGAGACCCCCGAAGGCCGCTGGTGGACCGCCGACCGCACCCTGCGCGCGGCCGCGCACACCGCCGGACTCACCTGCGCACCCCTCCTCGGACACGGCACCCCGCACACGCTCCACGACCTGCCCGTATGTTTCCCGAGCCGGGTGCCCGCCCTGCTCGGGCTGCCCGAACTGCCGGACAACCTCGCGGAGGGGTACGTCCTCAAACCCGCCGGGGAATGGCAGGAATCCGGCGCGCCGGGGGCGGTGCCGCGCCCACTGGTCAAGGTGAAGCAGCAGGCCTTCGCCGAGGACGAGCGCTACGGCGGCGCCCGCCCCTACCTGCCGCCGCCCGAAGGCGCGGCCGGAGTACCGGCCTGGCTACTGGTCCAGGCATCGGCACTGCTCACCCCCGCCCGCGCGGCGGCCGCCGTCAGCAAACTCGGCCCGCGCACGGCCCCGGACCTCGTGGCGGCGGAGATCGCCCAGGACGTGGCCGAGGAACTCGCCGACGCCCTGGGCGGATTGGACGACGACACGACGGCGGCGCTGCGGCGCTCACTGGAACCGGGCACGCGGGCCCTGGCGTCCTTCGACGCCGAGGACCGGCGGGGTTCCTGACAGCGGCCTCCTGGTAGAGCCGGGGGAGGCAGGTTTCCCGGCGGCCACGAGACGGTGGGGAGCGGAATGGCCCAGGCGAGGACACGGCCGTCACGGACCGAGGCACTGCGCAGGCGGTCCGGGGCACAGTTCATCGGCAGGCGCGCCCAGTTGGCGCGTTTCTCGGAGAACCTGCGGAAGAACCCGGACCCGGAGGCGACCGGGGACCCGGCCGACTTCCTCTTCCACGTGCGCGGCGTCGGCGGCGTCGGCAAGTCCACGCTGATCGCCGAGTGGCGCGAGACGGCACGGCGGGCCGGGGCGCTGACAGCGCTGGTCGACGAGCACGACGTCCACGGCACCGAGTCCGCACTCACCGCTCTCACTCGCCAACTCGCCGAACAAACAGGGCCATTGAAGGAGTACGACAAGGCCCTCGACCAGTACCGCCGGGCGGTGCAGGCCGCCGGCGACCACGCGCCGGAGCCCCCCTCCGTCGGCGACGGCGCGTCGCTGCCGTCCCGGATGGTCACCCAGGCGGCGTTCGGCGCCGCCTCCCTGCTGCCGGGCGCGGCCGTCGTGGCCGCCGTCGCCAACCCCGACGACGTCGCCCGGGGCGCGGACCGCCTGGTCACGGGCATCCGCCGGCGCCGACGCGGCAACGGCGCGGGGGAGGCCGCGCTCAGCCGGGCCTTCGTCACCGAACTCGACCGGCTCTGCGGCCGCGACCGGCACCGGTGGGTCGTGCTGTTCCTCGACACCTGGGAACAGACCGGCCGCCACCTGGAGGCCTGGCTGCACGAACTCCTCGCCGGCACCCACGGCGAGTTCCCGCTCGACGTGGTGATCGTGCTGGCCGGGCGGGACGAACTGAGCGAACGGGACTGGGGCGCGCTGCGCCCGTTCGTGGTGGACGTACCGCTGGACGTCTTCACCGAACAGGAGACCCGCGAACTCCTGGCCGTCCGGGGCGTCACCGACCCGGAGGTCGTCGAGGCCGTGACAGGCCTGTCCATGCGACTGCCCCTGCTGGTCGCCCTGCTGGCCCAGGCCGGCCTCCGAGCCGTCGACGATGTCGTCGAAGCCGGCGCGGACCTCACCGACCACGCGGTGGAGTGCTTCCTGCAGTGGATCCCGGAACGGGAACGGCGCGAGACCGTCCTGGCCGCGGCCCTGCCCCTCCAGCTCAACCACGACCTGTTCGCGTGCGCCGTCCCCGGCGCGGCACCCGACGCCTGGGACTGGCTGCTGGACCAGCCGTTCGTCTCCGGGCGGGGCTCCTACCGGCAGTACCACGCCGTGGTCCGGGCGAGCATGCTGCGGCGCCGGCGGATGCACTCGCCCACCGCCTGGTCGGCGGCGCACACGCGGCTCGCGGAGCACTTCGCGGCCGCCCGGGAGGCGGTGGAGCGGACCCTGCCCGAGCGCGTCCGCAGCGGCGACGCCCGCAGCGCGGACGCCCGCTGGCGCCGACACGCCCTCGACGAGACCTACCACCTGCTGTGTGTGGACGCGACGGCGCACCTGCCGCAAGCCCTCGAACGGCTTGCCGGGATCGTCGGCGCGGCCCCGGCCGAACCGACCGGCTGGGCCGAACCGACCGGCTGGGCCGACATGCTGGCGCAGGCCGCCCAGGCATGCGACAGCGCGGAACCGGCGGCCTGGGCTCGCCGACTGCGCGCCACCGCGGGCGAGGAACAGCCGCAGACAGCCGCACTCGACCTCCTGTGCGCCGCCGGCACGCCGACCCGGGCACGGGCCCGCGCCCTCGCCGTGCGCGGCTTCCGGCACTACTGCGCCGGCCGCCCGGCCGAGGCCCTCGCCGACCTCGACCGGGCCGTCGCCCTCGCACCCCGGCTGCCGGAGGCACTCGCGTACCGCGGCCACCTCCGGGCGTTCGACGGCAGCGGTGCACAGGCACTGGCCGACCTCGACGCCGCGCTCGACCTCGACCCCGCGTACGCCTGGGCCCTGAGCCAGCGCGGCGCGGCCCGGGCACTGGCCGGCGAGGTGGACGCGGCGGTGGCCGACCTCACAGCCGCCCTCGAACTCGAGCCCGACAGCGCGACCGCCCTGGCCAACCGGGGCGAGTGCCACCGGATGGCCGACCGGCGGGACGCCGCCGTCGCGGACTTCACGGCCGCCCTGGACCTGGAACCCGGCAACCCCTGGACCCACGCCTGCCGCGGCCGGGTCCACCTGGAGACGGGGCGGCTGGACGCGGCGGTGGCGGACCTCACGGCCGCCCTCGAACTGGACCCGCACAACGTCATGGCGCTGGCGAACCGGGGCCGGGCCCGGGGCCTGGCGGGCAGGTACTCCTGGGCGGTCGCCGACCTGACCGAGGCCCTGGCCCACTGCTCCGGAGAGGCGGACGCGGCCGTGGCCGCCCACTTGGCCGCGGTGTGCCGGCGGAGCGGACAAGCCGAAGCCGCATCGACCGTGCTCGACGCCACGGGACGGGTGAGCACCGAGAGTGCGGCACTGCTGACGGAAGCCGCCGTGCTCCGGACCGTGGTCGACGGACCGGCCCGGTCCCTCGACGCCTGGGACCGCTGTCTGGAAGCCGCCGCCGGATCGGAGGACGAACTCGAACCGGCGACCGCGCGACTGCTCCACGGGATCGTCGCCCTGGACACCGAACCGGACGGGCTGGCCCGGGCGTTCCTCGCCGCGCCGCGCGTGCTCAGGATCCTCGTCGACGTGTCCGCGACCGTCGAGGAGCTGGCCCGCCTGGAAGCCCCCGTCGGGCCCCGGGCCGAGGCCGCGCTACGGCGGCTCAGGGGGCCTGCCGCACCTTGACCGCCGGCGGTTCCGGATCGTCCATGCCCGTCGGGAGAAAAGCTCCGAGGAAACCTCCGAGGAAACCTCCGAGAAAAGCTCCGAGAAAAAATCCCCGACCGGTGTCGAGGGCCCGTCCCCCGGCTCCGACCGAGAGGTGACAGCGCGCCGGAAGGGCGCGCGGGACCGGAGGGAACACCCGAGATGAAGTACGTCGCGATGATCTACGGCAACCAGGCCAAGTGGGACTCCTTCCCGGCCGACGCCTGGCCGGAGGCGATCGCCAAGCAGGAGGCCTTCAACACCCGGTACCGGAAGAGCGGCGAACTGGTCGGCGCCTACGGGCTCGCCGACGCCGCCGCCGCGCAACTGGTACGGCGGGCCGAAGGCGTGCCGGTGGTCACCGACGGGCCCTACCTGGAGACCAAGGAGTACCTGGCCAGTTTCTACCTGCTGGACTGCGCGAGCCTGGAGCGGGCCCAGCAGATCGCCGCCGACATGCCGTTCGCCGACGTGGAGCCGGTGGAACTGTGGCCGGTCCTGCACGAGTCGCCGGTGAACGAGTGACCGACCGCGACCAGCCCGCCGAGGACCTGCTGCGCGAACTGGCGCCGCAGGTCCTCGGCGTGCTGGCACGGCGGCACGGCGGGGCGTTCGACCTGTGCGAGGACGCCGTACAGGAAGCCCTGCTCGCCGCCGTGCGGCAGTGGCCGGCGGACGGGGTGCCCGCCAACCCGCGCGGCTGGCTCGTCACCGTCGCCGACCGCCGACTGGTCGACCGGGTACGCGGCGAGATCGCCCGGCGGCGCCGGGAGGAACGGCTCGCCCTGGCCACCCCGCAGTCCGCGCTGCTCGCCCCGGCGGCCGACGCCCCCGACCCGTCCGCCGACGACTCGCTCGCGCTGCTGTTCCTCTGCTGCCACCCGGCACTGCCCGTACCCAGCCGGATCGCGCTGACCCTGCGCGCCGTCGGCGGCCTGACCACCGCGCAGATCGCCGCCGCGTTCCTGGTGCCCGAGACGACGATGGCGCAGCGGATCAGCCGGGCCAAGCAGACGCTGAGAGCGGCCGGCGGACGACTGGCGCCGCCCGAGGGCTCGGCACGGCTCGGCGAGGACGGCGAGGACGGCGAGGACGGCGCGGCTCGGCTCGGTGAGGTCCGGCACGTGCTGTACCTGGTCTTCAACGAGGGCTACACGGCCAGCGGCGGCGAGGAGCTGACCGCGCCCCGGCTCGCCGCCGAGGCGATCCGGCTGACCCGACTCCTGCTGCGCCTCACCCCCGGCGACACCGAGACGGCGGGGCTGCTCGCCCTGATGCTCCTCACCGACGCCCGCCGACCGGCCCGCACCGGACCGCACGGCGAACTGGTGCCACTGGACGAACAGGACCGCACGCGCTGGGACCGCGGACTGCTCGACGAAGGACTGGAACTGATCGCCGCCACGCTGCCCCGGGGACACGTCGGGCCGTACCAGGTGCAGGCGGCGGTCGCTGCGGTGCACGGCGAGGCGGCGACCGCCGAGGCCACCGACTGGCCGCAGATCCTGGCGCTGTACGACCTGCTGCTGCGCCTCGACGCCAACCCGGTGGTCGCGTTGAACCGGGCGGTCGCGGTCGCGATGGTCCACGGGCCGGCGGCCGGGCTCGGGCTCGTCGACGAACTCGCCGCCGACCGGCGCCTCACCCGCCACCACCGCCTCCTCGCCGTCCGCGCCCACCTCCTCGACCGCCTCGGCACCGACCCGCCCGCCGCCGCCCGCACCTACCGCGAAGCCGCCGCCCGCACCACCAGCGCCCCGGAACGCCGCCACCTGACAACCCGCGCCCAACAAGCCGACCCCCACCCGAATACGTAGACCGGCCCCCCGATCCCCAGGGGCCCCCACCCCAGCACAAGAAGCCGCCCCACCCGCCTCCCCCCGCACCCCCGGCCCCCGCCCCCTCACCCGCCTGCCCCCGGCCCCTCACCCGCCCTGCCCCCTGCCCCCGGCCCTTGCCCCCTCACCTGCCCGGCCCCGGCAGGTGAGGGGGCTATCCGAGCTCGGGCCTGGCACAAATATGTAGACCGGTCTACTGATTCCCGCCGGGGCGCGGCGCGTGCGGCACAGGAAGTCGGCGGGGTCGACTTCCTGCGCTTGAGCTGCGGACCGGCCCCGAAGAAATATGCAGACCGGTCTATAGATTTTCCCCGCACCGCCGTTACGAGCGCACCAGAAGTCGGCCCGCCCGACTTCTGGTGCGCGGTCAAGGGCCGGGGGAGCAGGGTGAGCAGGGTGGGATGGGCGCCCGACGGCCAGCTCGGCTCCCAACAAATATGTAGACCGGTCTACTGATTTACCCTCGCACCGGTGTTGCGGGGGAGCGCGAGAAGTCGGCCCGCTCGACTACTCGCGCAGTCATCCGGAGCATCGCCACCTTGTCGTGTTCGGGTGGGCGTCGATAGCATCGCTATATGACGATGACAACTCCACCAGGGGATGCCGACCGGGTGAAGCTCGCGCCGGCGGCGGCGCTGTTCCGTTCGTTGGGCGATCCGGCCCGGCTGGTGATCGTGCGGCGCCTCGCGCTGGGGGAGGCCCGGGTGATGGATCTGGTCGAGCAGTTGGGCCTGGCTCAGTCCACGGTCTCCAAGCACCTGGCGTGCCTGCGGGAGTGCGGGCTCGTGGACTCCCGCCCGGTCGGTCGGGCCTCGGTCTTCACCCTGACCCAGCCGTCCCTGATCGGCCTGCTCGCGGCAGCCGAGACCGTGCTGGCGGCGACCGGGGACGCGGTCGCCCTCTGCCCCACCTACGGAGCCCCGGGCGGAGTCGATGAATGAGCGCCCACGATTCCCGCACCGAGGAGCCGGCCACCGTCGACGAACCCGGCGGCTGCCACTGTGAGCCCGGCTGCACCGACGCCTGCTGCCGTCCGCCGGTGGCACGGGACGATGCTTGGCACGCCGCCGCCCGCCGCGCCAAGGTGCTGTCCTGGCTGAGCCTGGGGTACATGGCCGCCGAGGGCGTCGTCGCCATCGTTGCCGCAGTGCTGGCCTCCTCGGTCGCGCTGCTCGGCTTCGGCCTGGACTCGGTCATCGAGGGCCTGGCCTCCGTGATCATCGTGTGGCGGTTCAGCGGCTCCCGGACCCTGTCCGAGGACGCCGAGGGCAAGGCCCAGAGGGCCGTGGCGGTCACCTTCTTCCTCCTGGCCCCGTACATCGCCTACGACGCGATCTCCACCCTGGTCGCGGGCGAACACCCGTCGACCAGTTGGCTCGGCATCGCCCTGTCCGTCTCCTCGCTGGTCGTCATGCCGCTGCTGGGCCGGGTCAAGCGGCGTCTCGGCAAGATCCTCGACTCCGCCGCCACGTCCGGCGAAGGCGCCCAGAACCTGCTGTGCGCCTACCTGGCCGCCGCCGTCCTGGCCGGACTGCTGGCCAATGCGCTGTTCGGCCTGTGGTGGCTCGACCCGGTCGTCGGGCTCGCCGTGGCCGGCCTCGCCGTGCGCGAGGGCATCGAGGCCTGGCGCGGTGAGGAATGCGGCTGCTGATACCGCAGCCGGAACAGCGGTTGCGGCCACCCCGGACCAGGCCCTGGCCGAGTCCGGGGGGGCGCATATGTAGACCGGTCTACTGATTCCTGCCCGTGCGGCGCGTGCGGCGCAGGAAGTCGGCGGGGTTGACTTCCTGCGCTCGAGTTGTGGACCGGCTGAAGAAATATGCAGACCGGTCTACAGATTTGATCTCGCCCCGGTGTTGGGGGAGCGCGAGAAGTCGGCCTGCCCGACTTCTCGCGCCTTACCCTGCCCTGCCCTGCCCGGGCGGGGGCGCGGGGGTAGGGCGGCAGAGGGTGGGGTGGGCTCGCCAGGTTCGGTCTTGGGATAAATATGCAGACCGGTCTACAGATTTGCCGGGTGGGGTGTTATGGGACGCGTAGGAAGTCGGCGGGGTCGACTTCCTACGCGTTGCCCGGGTCGGGCTCGGGTGGGGTGGAGGGCGGGTTCAGGGGGCGTCGAGAAGGCTTCCAACTCCGCTGGGACGGCCCCATCATGGGCTCCCGGTTCAGGCAGAACCACCCCAGGAGGCAGAAGAGATGACGATCCCACTCCCCGTCCGGATCCAGGCCGCCGTCGTCCGGGGCATGTACGCCCTGCCGGAAGGCCTGCGGCGGGCGATCGCGGGCAAGCCGGTGGTGCGGGACGGGCAGACGCTCGCCCTGGACGCGCAGTTGATACTCAAGCTGCAGCGGCAGTCGAAGGCGGCCCTGGTGATGCCGGGCGGGGTCGGGCCCTCGCGGACGGCGATGGAGTACGCGCGGTACCTGGTGGGCGGGCCGACGGGCGGCTCGGTGGCCGCCCGGGCCGTCGGGATCCCGCAGGAGCGGGGGGAGTTGGCGGCGACGCTGTACACGCCGGACGGGCTCGCGGAGGGCTCCGGCCTGCTGGTGTACCTGCACGGGGGTGGCTGGGTGGTCGGCAGTCGGGCCAGTCACGACCACGTGGCCCGGTTCCTGGCGCGGCAGGCGGGCGTCCGGGTGCTGTCGGTGGAGTACCGGCTGGCGCCCGAGCACGTCTTCCCGGCGGCGGCCGAGGACGCGCTGGCCGCGTTCGACTTCGCGCACGCCAAGGCGGCCGACCTGGGCGCGGACCCGGAGCGGATCGCGATCGGCGGGGACAGCGCGGGCGGCAACCTGGCCGCCGTCGCGGCCCAGGCGGCGGTGCGGCGGGGCGGTCCCGCACCGGTGTTCCAACTGCTGCTGTACCCGGCGACCGATGCCTCGGTCCGGCGGCCCTCGCGCGAACTCTTCGTCGACGGCTTCTTCCTGACGAGCGCCGACATGGACTGGTTCGCCGACCACTACGCGCCCGAGCCCACCGACCGCGCCGACCCCCGGTTGTCGCCGCTGCTCGCCGCCGACCTGTCCGGTCTGCCGCCCGCGTACATCGGCACCGCCGGCTTCGACCCGCTGCGCGACGAGGGCGAGGCGTACGCGCGGGCCCTGCGGGAGGCCGGGGTCGTGGTGCGGTTGAGCCGGCAGCCGGACCTCATCCACGGGTACGCCAGCTACATCGGCATCGGGCGCCGCTTCCGGGAGGCGACGGCCGAGGCGGCGGAGGCGCTTCGCCAGGCGCTGGACGCGGAGTAACCGGGAAGCCGGAGAAGTCGGAGGGCGAGCAGAACGGGAAGGGCGGGGCCTCGACGGGTCCCGCCCTTCGCCGTGCCGTCCCGTCGTGCCCGTCCCGCCGTGCCCGCCTGCGGGGGCGCGCGCCGTGCGCCCGTGCGCCGGTTCGTTGCTGCGCAGGGGGTTCTCGGCGGCGGGCTCTTATTGTACTGTCCGTCTAATAAGCGGGTGAGCGGGAACCCGCTGGAGAAGGCACCTGGAGGCAGTCATGGCCCTCACCGACCCGGCGGCGCGGCGGCGGGAGCACAGCCGGGACCACAGCGGGGACCACCGGCAGGACCACCGGCACACCGCAGCCGACGACGACGTCTCGAAGCGGCTGCTGGAGTCGGCCGACGCGCTCTCCTTCGACCCCTCGACCGAGATCGACTGGACCGCCCCCCTCCCGGACGGCCACTACGGCCTCAACCCCGAGTGGAGCACCCTCTACGGCACCCGGTTGTGGGACGAGATGACCGAGCGGCAGCGGGTCACCCTGACCCGACACGAGGTCTGCTCGATCATGAACACCGGCATCTGGTTCGAGATGATCCTCCAGCAGATGGTGCTGCGCGACCAGTACCTCAAGAACCCCGCCAACGCCGAGTTCCAGTTCGCGCTGACCGAGATCGCCGACGAGTGCCGCCACTCGATCATGTTCGCCCGGGCCTGCGAGAAGATGGGCGTCCCCGCCTACCGTCCGAACAAGGTGATCGCCCAGGCCGGGCGCGTGTTCAAGGCGCTGGCCAAGGGCGAACTCGCCTACGGCGGCATCCTGGTGGCCGAAGAGGTGCTCGACGTCATGCAGCGCGACTGGATGCGCGGCGAGAACGTGCTGGAGATCGTCCGGGGGACGTCCCGGATCCACGTGGTCGAGGAGTCGCGGCACATGAAGTTCGCCCGGCAGGAGATCCGCGAGCGGATGCGGCACGCGAGCCCGGCGCGCCGGCGCGCCTCGGCCACCGGCATCGCCGTGGGCGCGTACGTGATCGTCAGCAGTATGGTCCACCCGGGCGTGTACAAGGCCGCCGGGCTCGACGTGCCGAGGGCGCTCGCCGAGGTGCGGGCCAACGGGCACCGCAAGGCGATGATGCGCACCAGCTCCCGGCACCTGATGGCCTTCCTCGCCGAGACCGGGCTGCTCACCCGCCGCTCCGCCGCCATCTACCGCAGCGTGCACATGCTCTGACGCATAGTCAGAAAGCAGCAGTCGGAAACCGTCGGAGGACCGCCAGCGAATCCGGAACCCGTCGGACCAGCCCGTCACATCCCCCACGCGCAGCGAGGACCCCACTCCGGCCATGGCCTACGCGATCACCCAGACCTGCTGCAACGACGCCTCGTGCGTGTCCGTCTGCCCGGTCAACTGCATCCACCCGACCCCGGACGAGCCGGAGTTCGGCACCACCGACATGCTGTACATCGACCCGCAGGCGTGCATCGACTGCGGCGCCTGCGCGGACGCCTGCCCGGTGGACGCGGTGTTCCCGGTCGACCGGCTGCGCGGCCCGGACACCGTGTTCGGCGACCTCAACCGCGACTGGTACCGCGACCACCCCAGCGACCACGCCTGGGGAGCGCCCAGCTTCCCGCGCAGCCTGCCCGGCGACGTCGGCACGCTGCGGATCGCCATCGTCGGCACCGGGCCGTCGGCCGGATACACCGCGCAGGAACTGCTGCGCAGCACCGGCGCGGAACTCACCATGATCGACCGGCTGCCGGTCACCGGCGGCCTGCTGCGGCACGGCGTCGCCCCCGACCACCAGTCCACCAAGCGGATCGCGGAGAGCTTCGCGAGCGTCTTCCACGACCCGAGGCTGCGGATGCACCTCAACGTGGAGATCGGCACGGACGTCACCCACCGGGAACTCGCCGCGCACCACCACGCGGTGGTGTACGCGGTCGGCGCCGCCGCCGACCGCCGGCTCGGCATCCCCGGCGAGGACCTGCCGGGCAGCCTGCCCGCGACCGCCTTCGTCGGCTGGTACAACGCCGATCCGACCGTACTGGCGGACGCGGTGGAGCTCTCGGCCGAGCGCGTGGTGGTGGTCGGCAACGGCAACGTCGCCGTGGACATCGCCCGCATCCTGCTCTCCGACCCCGACCGGCTCGCCGCCACCGACATCGCCGACCACGCCCTCGCCGCGCTGCGCCGCAGCCGGGTGCGGGAGGTCGTGCTGCTCGCCCGGCGCGGCCCGGAGCAGGCCGCGTGGACCAGGGCCGAGTTCCTGGCGCTGCGGCAGCTGCCGGGGGTCGAGCTGGTGGTCGAGGACCACCCGGAGGTGCGGGCGGCGATCGAGGCGGCGGCGTCGGGAGTCGCCCCGGACACACCGGCCGCACCGGGCTCGCAGGCCGGGTTGCTCGCCGGGCTGCCGCTGGTCCCGTACGACGGTGGCGCGGCGCCGGGGCCGGGGCGGCGGATCGTGCTGCGGTTCCTGTCGGCGCCGGTCGGGCTGTCCGGGGACGGGCGGGTCGAGGCCCTGACCGTCGCGCGGACCACGCTCGTGGACGGCGGGCGGGCCGAGCCCACCGGGGAGCAGGAGGTGCTGCGGGCCGGGCTGGTGGTGCGCTCCATCGGGCACCGGGGCGTGCCGGTGCCCGGGCTGCCGTTCGACGAGCGGACGGGGACGGTCGCGCACCGGGGCGGGCGGGTCGTCGACCCGGCGACCGGGCAGCCGCTGCCGGGGACGTACGTGGTCGGGTGGGCCAAGCGCGGGCCGTCCGGCGGGATCGGTGCCAACCGGGCCTGTGCGCGCGAGACCGTGGACGCGCTGTTGGACGACGCGGCGGCCCGTGCGCTGCCCGTGCCGGGGGCGGGGGCGGGGGCCAAGGACTTCGACCGGCTGGTGCGGCGCCGGCGGCCGGACGCGGTCGGGCTGAAGGAGCTGCGGGCGGTGGAGCGTGCGGAGCGCGAGCGGGGCGAGGCCGAGGGGCGTCCCCGGGTGAAGCTCGCCACGGTGTCCGAGCTGCTGGCGGCGGGCCGCCGCCGGTAGGCGCCACCCGTACGGCTGTGGTCACCGCAGGGCTGTCCTCACCGTAGGGCCGTGCGTGGGAAGTCGGCCCGTCCGACTTCCCGCGCACGGCCCC
>NZ_JBHTRF010000068.1:22066-49802 GCF_042796115.1 Kitasatospora sp. NPDC056446
CGGGGCGCGGGTGTGCACCCGGGCCGCTACCCTCCGCTGGGGCGGCGGGGGGTGGTCGCCAGCGCCCCCGGCGCGCCCCCCCGGGCCCGGAGCGGGGCGCGCCGGGGGTGGACGCGCGGGCCGCCGGGTTGACGTGGCCGTGTCCCGGGTCGGGTGGGGTGCGTTGGGCGGGTGTGAGCGGATTTGGGGTGATGCCGGTTCCACGGCGGCCGGTCGAAGAAACGATCCTGCATGGGGTGGACCCACCCGGGGCGCCCCAGACGGAGGCGCCCATCTACGCCGAACTGGCCCGGCGCTGGCAGGCAGAGGGCCGGTTCGTGCCCGGGCTGCCCGACCCGCTGTGGGAGGCGCCGGCCACGCCGGGCGACGGGGGTCAGCCCGTGGGATCCGGCTCCATGGGGCCCGGCCCCAGGGAATCCGACTGCGTACGGCCCGACTGCACGGGGTCCGACTGCGCGGGGCCCGGCTGCATGGGATCCGATTCCGAGTCGAACGGTCCGGACAGGTAGAACTGCCGTGCCCAGCGGCGGAAGAGCCCGATCGAGCGCTCCCCGGGCACCAGTCGGGGCTGCGCCAGGTACCGCTTGTGGGCCAGCACCGGCCGGTCCTGCTTGATGATCCGCACCGAGGCCTGCAACGCCAGCCAGGAGGCGGCCCGGTCGAGGGCCTTCGCCGACCCGACGCCCGGCACCGGCACGGTGACGGCCGCCGCGAACCGCACCTTCGTCCGCCAGGGCGCGACCGGCGTCGGCAGCACCCAGACCCGCAGCGTGCTGCCCAGCTCCGGCAGTTCGGCCACCAGGCGCATCATCCCGAGCCCGGCCAGGGCCACCGGCTGCTCCAGGCTGACCGGGCCCAGCCCGGGGAAGCGGGTGGTGGTGCGCTGGTGGACGGTGAACAGCGGGCCGTCGACCACGGGCGGGGCGGTCTCCCGGGTGTCCAGGCCGTGCAGCACGCTCACGTGCCGGAAGTCGACGCTGTTCTCCATCACCTCCTGCGGGTGGGAGAGCAGTTCCCCGCTCCACCAGGCGAGCGGAAGCACCCCGACCGCCGGCGGCAGCTCCCACCCGGGCGGCTCGCCGTCCGGGCCCCACCACACGAACAACGCCCCGTCCCGCTCGCACAGATGACGATGCGTCAGAAAGCCCCGGAGTCGGGTGCCGTCCGGCGCTCCGGTGCAGGAGCCGTCCGGGCCGAAGGCGAAACCGTGGAACGGACAGACCAGGTCCTCGCCCCGGACCATTCCGCCCGCCCCGAAGTGCGCGCCCAGGTGGGGGCAGTGCGGCCCGATCGCGCGCACCCTGCCCCGGCGGGTCCGGTACAGCACCACGTCCTCGCCCGCCAGTCGGGCCGTCCGGACCCGCCCGGGCGGCAGGTCCCGGGCCCGGCCGACGCAGAACCAGCCGCTCGGGTACGGCAGCGGTGCGGAGCGCTCATCCATGGGGGAGGTCACCTCGATGGCTTGACGGCGGTGTGGACGTACCAGGCGATGTACCCGTAGGTGTCGTACATCTCCACGGTGGAAGGGAGGTTGAGCCACTTTGCCGGATCGCCGAAGCGCCGCAGGACCTCCCACGGCACCCGGAAGCGCGCGTGCACCGCCTCCGAGGTGGGCGTGTAGTACGGCGTCGCGTCCAGCGCCTCCTCGACCTCGAATCCGGCCTCGGTGAGCAGCTGCGGCAGGTTGTGGGCGTGGTAGATCCGGGCACCCTTCATCGTCATCGCGTCCAGGTGCGGTTCGAGCAACGACCGGGTACTCTGCGGAAGTTCGTCCAGCGGAGCGACACTCATCGGCCCGAGCAGCACCAGCCGTCCGCCGGGGCGCAGCACCGGGCTCCGTCCACCCCCGGTGCCGGGCGTTGCGGGCTACCCGCGGGTAGAACCACCGGCTCCCGGCCCGCCCGTACACCCGGCGCAGCCCGGCCGGATCGAGTTGCTGAGCGCCCATGCGGCCCACGCTAGCCGCGGGCCCGGCCCGCCTCCCCGCGGCGCCACGGGGGTTGCCTCGGCGGGGCGTGTTGTGTGGTCATGCGGTCGTGTGACCGGCTGATCAGCGGACCGGGGCGGACCGGGGCGGGCCGGGGCGGACCAGGGCGGCTCGGCGGGCGGGGGCGATGGGCCGGTCAGACGGCCAGGGCGGTCCTCAGCCAGGGGACGACCACGGCCATCGCCTCGTCGAACTTCGAGATGGCGCAGTGGCCGGTGTCGAGGATCAGCTCGATCCGGGTGGCCCGACGCCCGGTGAACACCAGGGTGTCGTGCTGCGGGACGTGCACGTCGTCCGCGCCGTTGAGCACGAGCATCGGCCCGTTGGCGTCCTGGTCCAGCAGCGGGCGCAGGTCGAAGGCGGCGAAGGCCTCCTCCCGGGCCGCCCGGCTCGGCATCCCGTCGAAGCCCAGGGCGTTGCCGACGATGCCCTCCATGCCGAAGGCGAAGCCCCGGCCGGGCGCGAACGAGCGCTCCACCGGACCGCCGAGTACCACGGCCGCGTCCACCGAACCGCTCAGCCCGGTGCGGGCGGAGAAGTACCCGCCCATCGAGAGGCCGAAGTGGCCGACGGTGCCGTTGCCGATCGTGCGGGCGAACGCCACCAGGCCGTCGATCACCTCGGCGCCGCCGTCCGGGGTCATCGGCAGGTGGGCGGTCTCGCCGGTGCCGGCCAGGTCGAACAGCAGCAGCCGCGCGGGCAGGGCGAGGGCGAGCTGCTCCCACATGCCGTGCAGGTCGGCCTTCCAGGAGTCCACGCCGCCGCTGGCCAGGACGACCGGGGCGTCGGCGGGCAGCCCGGGGGCGGACATCAGGTGGATCGGGAGGGTGGTCTCGCCGCCGCGGTAGGGGACGGTGAGCGAGCGGCGCTCGAAGTCCACCGGGAAGCCGGGGGCGGCGAGGACGTACTGCTCGACCTGGCGGGCGAGCGCGGTGCGCTTCGGCTCGTCGGCCAGTGAGGGGAACTTGGCCCAGCCGTACGCCTGGGCGGCCTGGCGGTGCCGCCCCGCGGCGGCGTGCCGGGCGCCCAGCGCGGACCACTCGTACGCCCAGCCGCCGGGACGGTCCGGCCACATCTCGGTGATGGCGGCGCGGACCGCGTCGACCTCGTCGGCAGGAAGGCCGAGGGTCATCTGCGGGTGGCGCTCGGTGAACAGGTCCTGCGGGTCCAGTGGCCAGGTGAAGGGCATGGCGGGGCCTCCTGCTCCGCTCGGACGGTTTCGCCCGAGCACTTAAAGCCAGAACTCTTGCGTTAGTGACTATGCGCCTGGGTGCAGCCAAAAGCAAGTAGTCCTGCGTTAAGGTGTCGGTCGAGGTGATCGACAGATGAGCGACCTGACCGAGCCGGACGGCGGCGACGGGGCGGCCGGCGGCGCAGTGGCCGGCGGCGGAACGAACGGCAGCCGCGAGGGCGACCCGGCGGCCGTCCGGCGACGCCCCGGCGGACGGGCCGCGCGGGTGCGCGAGGCCGTACTGGCGGCGGCCATGGAGATGCTGGCCGAAGGTGGCGTCACCCGGCTCAGCATCGCCGGCGTCGCCGCCCGCGCCGGGGTCAACGAGACCACCGTGTACCGGCGGTGGGGCAGCCGGGAGAAGCTGGTGCTCGACGCCATGCTCGCCGCCAGCGACGAGGGCATCCCGGTCCCCGACACCGGGGCCGTCCGCACCGACCTGGCCGCCTTCGCCCGCGCGCTCGCCGGGTACACGGCCACCCCGCTCGGCCGGGCCGTCGTCCGGTCGGCCGCCCTCGGCGCAGACGACCCGGCACTCGCCGAATCCTGGCAGGCCTTCTGGCAGTCCCGCCTCGACCAGGCGGGCGCCATCGTCCGGCGGGCCGTGGAGCGCGGCGAACTCCCGGCGGAGACGGACACCGTCCTTGCCCTGGAACTGCTCAGTGCCCCGATCCAGGCCCGCGCCCTGCTGGGCCACCGGGCGATCGAGCCCGACCTCCCGGAACGGTTGGCGGACCTGGTCCTGGACGGCCTGCGGGGGAGACCCTAGGCGCGCCGGTCGGACTCTCGGGCTGTGCGGGAGGGCTTCCCATGAGCGCTGTTCATGGGGAGTCCCCTACGCGTGCCGGTCACGAGGCGAAGTCATGAGCGTGACTCATCGAGACCGCTCATGAGCAACTCTCATGACGGGCCCCATGAGCAACTCTCATGACGAATCCCATGAGCGCCGCTCATGAAGAACGCTCATGACGAAGGCTCATGAAGAGCGCTCATGGCGCTCCGCCCCCGGCTGCCGCCACGCGCGCTTCAGCTCCTCCCAGCGCTGCGACTGTGCGGGCGTCAGGGTGCCCCGCAGTTCCGCCAGCTTCAGCAGCTGCGCCTCCGCCTCGGCACCCAGCGGCTGGGCCTCCGCTCGGTAGTGGTCGGTGAGCAGGGCGTCGAGTTCGGGCCGGGTGAGTGCGGGGTCGAGGCGCTGGGCGAGCTTGGCCATGTTGCGGTAGGAGCCCTGGAGGAGGAACGGCGGCTCGGTGCGGGCGCGGTCGTCCTGGGCGGCGGAGGCCAGGTAGGCGCGGTTGACGTCCAGGACGGTGGTGCGCAGGTGGAGCAGGCCGGCCAGGACAGCGGTCATCCGTTCGACCTCGGGGGCCGGCCAGGCGCCGCTCGGCGGGCCGACGGGGGCGCCGGGGACGTCCGCCGCCCGGGCCAGCAGGGCGTCCAGGTCGGCGCGCTCGGCGCCGGCGAGCGGTGCCAGGTGGGGGTTGGCGGGCAGGGCGTTCTCGACGAAGCTGAGCGCGAAGAGGTCCTCGCGTCCGGCGACGGCGTCGCCGAGGTTCCACACGTCGGCGCGGTTGGCGAGCATGTCGGGCAGCCGGAAGAGCCGGCCGGACTCGGTGTACGGGTTGGCGGCCATCACGACGGCGAAGCGCTTGCCGCGCAGGTCCCATTCGCGGGCCTCGCCGTCCCAGACGCCGTCGATCCGGCGCTGCGCGTCGCACAGCGGGATGAAGCGCTGGAGGAATTCGGGCGCGGTGTGCTGGACGTCGTCCAGGTAGAGCAGCACGTTGTCGCCCGCGTGCAGGGCGAAGTTGAGCTTCTCGACCTCGCGCCGGGAGGTGGCGTCGGGGGCCTCGGCCGGGTCCAGCGAGGTGACCCGGTGGCCGAGCGCCGGGCCGCTGACGGAGACGAGCAGCAGGCCGAGCCGCTCGGCGAGGTACTCGACCAGGGTGGTCTTGCCGTAGCCGGGCGGGGAGACCAGGAGCAGCAGGCCGCTGCGGTCGACCGGCCCGCCGGCCTGCGTCGTGCCGAGCTGCTTGGCGAGGTTGTCGCCGACCAGCGGCAGGTACACCTGGTCGATGAGACGGTTGCGGACGAAGCCGTTGAGCGGGGCGGGCCGGTACTGGTCGAGCCGCAGCCGGGCGTGCTCGGCGGCCAGCAGGTCGCCGCGCAGCCGCTGGTAGGCCCGGTAGCCGGGCACCTCGACCGACTCGAACTCCCGGACTCTGGCGAGCAGTTCGTCCAGGCGTAGGTCGAGGGAGCCGCCGGTCACCCGGGGGTGGTCGCCGATCAGTCCGGTCAGTCGGGTTCCCACCGCCGCCTCGACCGGCCGGCGCGGCAGTGAGGGGCAGAGCAGGACGGCGGCGGCCTCGGCGAGGTCGGCCGGGTCGGCGTCGGGGGCGCCCGCCGCCAGCCAGGCGGCGGCGAGCTGGTGCCGTACGGGCAGCAGTCCGGGTTCGTCGGGCAGGGCGGCCAGGGCCTCGGTGAGGCCGGCGGACTCGGGGGCGGCGCGGAACTTGTCGAGCAGTGCGGCCGCGCCCGCCGAGTATGCGAACTCTGGTGCTGCGGAGGCGAGTTCGGCCACCAGGTAGGGCCCGGCCGGTTCCGAGACGCCGACAGAACCGGAGGCACCGACAGAACCGGAGCCACCGACAGCACCCGAGCCACCGACAGCACCCGAGCCACCGACAGTACCCGAGCCACCGACAGTACCCGAGGCGCCGGCGACCCCCGAGGCGCCGGCCGCCCCGGCCCCGGACGGGAACCCGGCCACGGCGGCGGAGAGTTCGGCGCCCAGAGCGGTCAAGGCGTCCACCGCGTCCGGCGCCGGTGCCCCGCCGAAGGCCTGTCGGGCGAGGCCCAGTGAGCGGGCCCGGGTGTGCCAGAGCAGCCGTTGCCGCTCGTCGGTGCCGTGCGCCCAGTACAGCTGCGCGGCCGCCCTGGCCGCCGCCGGGTGCCGCAACAGCCCGGCCTCGGCGTCGAGTTCGAGTAGCGCGCGGAGCAGCAGCGCCGCGTCGTGGTCGTGCACGCCGCGCTGGTAGCCCTCGTCCGGCCGCTGTTCGGCTGCTCGCCGGACGTACTCCAGCAGGTCCGCGTCGGTGTCGAGGGTGCCCGGTTCGACGGTCGGCAGCAGGGTCGCGGCGAGGTATTCGGCGCGGTAGAGCCGCGGGGTCTCCGAGGGCAGCGGGCGGTCCCAGTAGCGTTCGGTGGCGGCGAACGCCGGGTCGGTGACGGGGGAGCGGTAGTCGGTGCCGGTGAGGGTGAAGGCGGGCCGGCCGCGCCAGGGGACGAGGGCGAGTTCGGGCCGCTGGGTGGTGACGGCGAAGAGGTGCCGGCCCAGTCGCAGGGTGCCGGGGCCGTCGCCGGCGAGGTCGGCGCGGTCGCGCAGGGCGCGGTGGGCGCGACCGCGGGCGGCACGCAGCCGTCCGGTCAGTTCCTCGGCCCGGACCCGGTCGCCGAGCGAGGTCAACTGGCTTGCCAGCTCGCGGAGTTTGACGGCGGTCGGGTCGGCGGCGAGGGCGGCGTCGACCTCGGCGGCGGTGTCCAGGGAGGCCAGTCGCCGGTGCAGGGTGTCGAGGATGCGCTCGGCGGAGGCGGCGAGCCGGTCGGCGCGGCGGGCCCGTTCCTCCAGCAGGTGCTGGCGGCGGGCGGTGAGCGCGTCGTGGATCTCGGTGCGCCGGTCGGCGAGCTGTTCGCCGAGGGCCGGGTCGGCGTCGGCGAAGCGGGTCTCCAGCTGTTCGATCCGCAGCAGGAGCCGGCCGAGCCGGTCGTCGCAGGCCTCGGGAGTGTCGGCGGCGGCGAGGGCGGCGGTGGTGGCCTGGCCGAGCAGGGCCGTCTCGGCGGCGAACTCGGCGGCGGCTTCGCGGGTGCGCAGTTCCCGGCGGCGGACGGTGAGGGCGGCCCGGGCCCGGTTGAGCAGTCCGAGGACGTCGGCGAGCCGGTCCAGGATCGCGGTGCGGGTGGTGGCGTCGGCCAGGTCGAGGGTGCCGACCAGTTCCGAGACGGTCTGCAGGGCCTCGCTCTGCTCGGTGAGCCGTTCGGACAGGGGTTCGGCTTCGACGGCGGTCGCGATGGCGGCGCACTGCTCGGCGAGCTCGCCGGCCCGTCGCCGGTGCGGTTCGAAGGCGGTCGGTTCGGCGAGTTGGCCGACGGCCCGGTCGGCGGCCTCGGCCAGGCCCTCGGCGAGGTGGGCGGCGAGCGCGTCGATCCGTTCCGGGTCGGCGCGCGGCAGGTCGCGCAGCGCCTCGACCCGGCCCTGGGCGCGGCGCAGCCCGGCGAGCCGGTCGACCCACTCGGCGGCGTCGGCCAGGGTCTCGCCGCGGGCGGTGCGCAGCAGGCCCTCGACGTGTTCGGCGGCCTCGTCGGTCTGCCGGGCGGCGTGCGCGGCGAGTCGGGCGACGGCCTCGTACTCGGCGATGACCTGCCGGGCGGTGTCGCGGATTTCGGCGAGCGGCGCGTCGAGGTCGCCGAGGCCGTCCTGGCCCAGCCAGTGGTGCCGGTCGGCGGTGCGGGTGCAGGCGGCGAGGACGGCCCGGTGGCCGGCCGGGGTGTCGGCGCCGGCCGCGGCCAGCCGGGCGAGGGCGAGGCAGTCGGCGAGGCCGCGGACCAGGTCGGCGTTGCCGATCCGGGCCAGCGGCCCGGTGCCGGGCGGCTGCCGGGCGGCGAAGTCCTCGCTGGTGAACGGGGTCTGCCAGAGCTGGACGGGGTGCAGCCGGGTGGGGCCGTCCTCGGCCGGGCGCAGGGCGACGAGGGTGCCGTCGTCGAGCAGCGCGTACCCCTGGCAGGGCAGCGGGACGGCGGCCTCCTGGCGGACGCTGTTGTACGGCTGGAGCAGGGCGCGGCCGTCGGCGGGGGAGCGGAACTCGTACAGCACGTCCTCGCCGTTGGGCGACAGCACGGTGCGTTCGTACGCCAGGCCGTCCACCGGCTGGTCGAAGGTGCGCACGGTGCCGTCCACCAGGTGGCAGCCGCCGGGGAAGGCCACACCCTGGTCGGCGGGCAGCCGCAGGCAGGCCTGGCCGAGCGCGTCGGTCCGGGTGACCCGGCCGGTGGGCAGGTGCACCACCAGGTGCCGGACGGTCTCCTCCTGGTACGGGCGCACGCGCACCAGCAGCAGGGTGCCGAGCCGGGCGTGGGCGATCTGCGCGTCGGCGAGGGTCTGGAGGGCCTCGGCCAGGGGTTCGCGGTGCAGTTCCCGGCCGTCCGGCGCGGTGAGGGTCAGCACGCCGCCGTCGACGCCGAGGCGCAGTTCGCCGGCGAGGTCGGCGCGGGGCGGGCGGCCGGGCCCGGCGGGCAGCTGGTCGTCCCGGGTGAGCGCCGTCCAGGGGAGCTGCTGACCGTCGGCGGGGGTGTGGTCGCGTTCGCCGCGTCCGTCCAGGTAGGCGGGGCCGGTGCCGTCGGCGGAGCCCTCGTCGAGGCGCCAGCGCAGTACCCGGACGTCGGTGGCGGCCGGGCCGGTGCGGAAGACGGCGAGCAGCCGGCCCTCCACCGGGCGCAGCCGCTCCAGTCGGGCGTCGCGGAAGTAGCGCCGCAGGTCGGTGAGGTCCTGGCGCAGCCGGGGGTCGTCCAGCAGGGTGCCCTCGGCGGGCGCGGGGTCGAGGTCGGGCCGGTGGAGGCCGAGGACGTCGGCGAAGTCCTCGTCGCGGTCCGTGACTTCGACCGGGCGGGTGCCGAGCAGCAGCAGCCCGCCGGCGGCGGTGAGGTCCTGCGGGAGGCAGGCGCGGGCGGTGGTGAGCCGTCCGGTGCCGGTGAGCCGCAGCTCTCCGCCGCCGAACTCGGCGACCCGGCGTTCGTTCAACGCCTGTGCGCGTTCGGCGAGTTCGGCGGCGGACCGGGCGAGCCGGCCCCGCAGGACCTCGTAGGTTCCGGCGTCGAGCCGGGCGTCGAGGGCGTCCACGGTCGTCAGTTCCTCAGTACTCGGGTGCTCAGCGGGTCACTACTCGGGGCCGAACCGTACGGGCCGTACCGTACGGCGCCGCCCGCATCGGGGCCGCACCGCACGGCGCTGCCCGCTACGGGGCCGAACCGTACGGTGCCGTACCGGCCGGGGCCGTCCGCCCGTCGGAGCGGTACGGCCCCGCGGCCGCGGGCTACTTGGAGCCGTTCACCGAGGCTCCGGCCCCGGCCCCGGCGCCGGCCCCGGCCAGTGCCCCGATCGGGGTCTCGGCGATGCCCAGCTTCCGCGCCGACTCCAGCAGTTGGCGCAGCTGCCCGGACTGCTCGCCGGCCCCCGAGCCGATCAGCTTCATGAGCAGCGCGGACACCGTCAGGTTCTGCACGTCGGCCGTCGAGACCGAGGACAGCACCCGGGTGAGGTCCTCGGTGAAGCTGGCCCGCCCGTCGAGCCAGGGCCCGGCCAGGGCCTGCGCGGTCTGCGAGTGGCCGACGAAGGCGTCCACGCTCTTGCCGGCCGTCACCGACTGCACCAGCCGGTCGAAGAACACCGAGTCCCCGCCGACGATGTCGATCTTGGCCTTCTCCAGCCCGGCCGCGACCAGCGCGGCCTGCGCCTCGGCGATCTGCCGCTGGGTGTCGAGCCCGGCCAGGCGGACGTCCTTCTCGGCGGCGAGCCGCAGCCGGTACTCCTCGTGCCCGCGCGAGGCCTCGTCCAGCTTGGCCATCGCCGCGGCCTTCTCGGTCAGGCCCTCGGCCTCGGCCTTCAGCTTGGCGCCGACCTCCAGCGCGGCGGCCTTGGCCTTCTCGACCTGGACGGCGGCCTCGGCGCGGCCCACCTTCTCGACCGCCGCGGCCTCCTGCTCCCGGACCTGGACGCGGGCCAGGCCCTCGGCGGCGGCCTCCGCCCGGATGCCCTCGGCCATCCGGACCTTGGCGGCCGCGTCCAGCTCGGCGGCCTGCTGCCGGGCCTCGGCCAGCACCAGCGCCTCCCGGGCCTTGTGCGAGGCGGCCTGCTCGGCGGCCTCGGCGGCCTTGATGTCCTTGACGAGCCGCTCCTGCGCCTCGGCCTCGGCCTGGATGACCACGGCCTTGCGGACGCGCTCGGCCTCCTCGACGGCGCGCAGCGTCTTGACGGCCTCCTCCTGCTCGGCGACCGTGCGGTCCACCGCGACCCGCTCGCGGACCACGTCGGCGACCTCGCGCTTGGCGGACTCGACCTCCTTCTCCTTGGCGATCATGGCGAGCTGGGTCTCCCGCTCGCGGCCGACGACCTCCAGCAGGCGGTCCTTCTCGATCCGCTCGTTCTCCACCGCGATCACCCGCTCGCGGTTCTTCTGCGCCACCGCGACCTCGCGGGCCTGGTTCTCCCGCTGCACCCCGAGGACCTCCTCGGTGCGCAGGAAGGCGGTCTGCGCGTTGAGCCGCTCCTCCTCCTGCACCCGGGCGATCACCGCGTCCTCCTTGGCCCGCAGGGTCTCGATCTCGCGGCGCTGGCGGATCTCGGCGTCGGCCTGGCGGCGTTCGAGCTCCAGGACGGTCTCCCGGGCGTCGACGTTCTGCCGGGTGATCTCCTTCTCCTCGGTGCGCTGGTACTCGTTGGTGCGCACGTGCTCGATCGCGGTCAGCTCGGTGATCTTGCGGATGCCCTGGGCGTCCAGGATGTTGTCGCCGTCCAGCTGGGTCATCGGGGTCTGTTCCAGGTGGTCGATGGCCGCGTCCTCAAGGGTGTAGCCGTTGAGGTCGGTGCCGATGACCGCGATGATCTGGTCCCGGAACTCGTGCCGGTGGGTGTACAGGTCGGTGAAGTCCAGCTGCTTGCCGACGGTCTTGAGCGCCTCGGCGAACTTCGCGACGAAGAAGTCCTGGATCGCCTGCGGGTCACTGGCCCGGACGGTGCCGATCGACTGCGCCACCTTGATGACGTCCTCGACGGTCTTGTTCACCCGGACGAAGAACGAGATCCGGATGTCCGCCCGGATGTTGTCGCGGCAGATCAGGCCGTCCCGGCCGGCCCGGTGGATCTCCACCGTCTTCGCGGTGATGTCCATCAGCTCGGCCTTGTGCAGGATCGGCAGGACGATCGTGCCGGTGAAGGTGACGTCCACCTTCTTCGTCCGGGAGACGATCAGTGCCTTGCCCTGTTCGACCTTCTGGAACAGACGGCCCACGAACAGCAGCATGGCGAGCACGATGAGCAGCACGACGGCGACGAGTACGCCGAAACCCACGGCGATGGTGTCCATCACGGAGTCCTTTGACGAGATGAGCGAGACGGTGCGGAGAAGTGGGACAGCTGTGACGGGGAAGGGATGACGGAAGGAAGATGACGGGGCGTCAGACGACGCCCGGTGGCGACGGGTCGAACGGCGCCACCAGGAAGTGCTCGCCCTCGGCGTCGTAGTCGAAGATCAGGGCGGTCCGCCCGGCGGTCAGTTCCGGCTCGGGGGTGGGTGTGCGGACCTGGACGGTCGCGGTGGAGCCGTCCTCGGCGGTGACCTCGGCCTGCCCGAAGCCGGCCGTCACCCGGCCGGTCCGGATCACGCAGACCCGGCCGACGAAGTCCCCCCGGGTGGTCGGCCGGTCCTCCGGGAACAGCCGCGACAGCGGCCTGACGAGCACCCGGGTGCCCGCCCAGGAGGCCACCAGCGCGACGGCGAACACGCCGCCGCGCGCCGGTGCCCCCGAGGTGAGTACGGTGCCGGCCAGGCTGACGAACCAGGCGAGCGCGACCAGCAGCGACACCGCCACCGTCACGGGCACCCCGCCCAGCCCCAGCGCGTCCAGCACGCCCCCGTGGTGGGCGGCGCCCGCGCGGGCGCCGTTCCCCCCGTTCCCCCCGTCGGCGCCGTGGCCGCCGGTACCGTGCCCGCCGGGCGTCCCGTGGGCCACGCTTCCCCCGGCACCGTGCCCCCCGGCACCGTGCCCGACGTGACCCGCGTGGCCCACATGCCCGACGTGTCCGGCATCCAGGTGGTGCCCGACGCCGTGCCCCCCGTGCAGGGCGTCGAACCCCAGTCCGCCGAGCAGCATCAGCAGCCAGTACCCGACGACCACCACCAGCGCGAAGCTGAACAGCGCGGTCGGAAAGGCCAGCGCGGCCGCGAAGAATCCCCCCGTCCCGGCCACGCTCCCCGCCTCCCCCACCGCACCGCGCTTCGGCGCCGGGGAGATCATGACAGCGGGGGAGCCCCCCGCACATTGCCAGGATCCGGCAATCTTTACGGCCTTTTGACACCCTGGTACGCGCGACCCACGTGACACTGCAACAGCCCGGCAACAAGTCGGTCGCCGGGCTGTCCTGGCAGGGCCACGCGGGTTTGCGGCCGCGGGGTCAGAGCGGCTGTTCCGGCCAGTTCAGCAGCCGCGCGCCCATCGCCGCCGTTTCCAGGGTGAAGCGCTGCAGCGCGTCCGACGGGTCGTACCCCGTGAGCGCCCGGATCCGCTCCAGCCGGTAGCTCAGCGTGCGCACGCTCAGCCCCAGCCGGCGCGCCGCCTCCGCGTTCACGTACGCGGCCTCCGCCTGCACCGCGATGGTGTCCAGCAGGGGGCGGGCGCCTCCGCGCGCCTCGGTCAGCGGGCCGAGGACGCTGCGCACCAGGTCCGCCATCGCCGCCCGGTCGCGCATCAGCACCGGGAAGACCAGCAGTTCCTCCGCCTTCAGCTGCTGGGTCGGCAGGCCGAGGCGCTGGGCGTAGTCCAGCGCGTCCAGCGCCTCCTCGTAGCTGCGCAGTACCCCGCTCGGCCCCGAGTGGCGGCGGCCGGTGGCCACCCGCAGCACCGGGCGGTAGCCGGGGCCGGGGCGCAGCGTGAGGTCGGCGAAGGCCTCCAGGACGGCCCGCTCGGAGTCCGGGGCGATGCAGACCAGCCGGCCGTCCTTGCTGGCGAGCAGCACGTCCCGCTCGCCGAACCGGCCGGACAGCTCCCGTTCCACCCGGTGCACCAGTGGATGTACGTCCGCGAACGGCTCCTCGCCCACCGCGACCGCCACCGTGTACGCGCTCGCCAGCCGCAGCCCGAACCGCTCCGCGCGCTCGGCGAGCAGACCGAGGTCACTGCGGCCGAACAGCAGGTCGTCGATGAACTCCCGCCTGGCCGCCTCCTCCTGACGGACCGCCAGACGCTGCGCGCGCTCGTGCCCCTCGCCGAGTGCGGCCAGCGCGGTGTCGGTGGCGGCGAGGACGGCGTCGCCCATCCGGCGCAACTCGCCGGCGCTGCTCGCGGCCGTCGTCCCGGGCAGCGTCTGCCAGGCCCGCCGGGCCGCCGCCAGGCAGTGCGACACCACCTCGCGCAGTCCGAACCCGGCCTCGGCGCAGTGCTCGCCGAGCTTGCGCAGGCGCTCCAGCTCCTCGCGGCGCAGCAGCCGGCCGGTGCGGGACACATCGGCGAGCAGGACGAGGTAGGCCTCGGCCAGCTCGGTGGGTATGTCGTGCTCGATCTCCTCGGTCACGTGCTCTGCCAACCCCCGTACGACCTGGTATTCCGTCGAATTTCGGCGCTGAACACTAGCAGGATCGATACGGCGGGAGACGGGCGCCACCACCGGCTTCAGCCCCCGCGTCACCGGCTGCGGAACGCCCGCCGGCACCGCTCGCGGAGGCGGTGCGGCTACCGCTCGCGGAAGTGCAGCACGAACCGCGCGCTGCTGCCGTCGATCCGTCGTCGCACGTACAGCGCGGGCGTGCCGTCCGGGGTGCAGCTGACCCCCTCGCGGACCAGCAGCGCGGTGCCCGGCGGGACGCCCAGCAACTCGGCATCCGCGAGGTCCGCGCCGACCGCGCCGAACGCCCGCCAGTCGTACTCCAGCTCCACCCCGGCGGCCCGCGCCAGGGCCGGCACCAGGTTCCCGGGGCGGCCGGGCCGGAGCAGCCCGGCGGGCAGCGGGCCGAACGGCACCCAGTAGCTGCAGGCCGCCCGGGCCCGCCCGCCCAGCCGGATCACCGAGTCCACCCGGGACAGCTCCTGCGGGGTGCGGCCCAGGTGGCGGGCCGCCTCCGCGTCCTCCGCCGAGCCGGTCACCCCGGGCGCCGCCACGACGAACTCGCCGTCCTGGCCGTCGTTCTGGCCGCCGCCCTCACCGTCGTCCTCGACACCGTCCCGTCCGGCGTCCCGACTGCCGTCCTCGCCGCCGTACGGCAGCGCCGCGTGCACGCTGCCCAGGTCGAAGCGCTGGCTGCGCGGGTCCACGGTGATCGACACCCGGACGGCGGGCGGGCGGACGAAGGTGCCCACGCCCCGGCGGATCTCCACCGCCGCCGCCCGTTCCAGCTCCGCCACCGCCTGCCGCACGGTCAGCCGGTTGACGCCGAACTCGGCGCTCAGCTCCGGCTCGCTCGGCAGCCGGACGCCGGCCGGGTAGGCGCCGGCGTCGATGCGCTCCTGGATCCGGCGGGCCAGGCTTCGGTACAGCGGGGTGCCCGGCTGCCGGGCCGGTTCATCGTTCGGCTGGTTCGTGGCCACGGACCGATCCTACGAAGTCGGCCCGCCCGCCCCCGCCGGCCCGCCCGCCCCCGCCGGCCCGCCTGCCCCCGCCGGGTCCGGGCCGCCCCGCCGGGTCCGCGCCGCCCGTCCGAGTCGCCGCCGTCCGCCGACAGGAGTGGGATGGAGGGACGCGCCGGTCCGACGCCGCCTGCCCGGCGGCCCGGGACGGGTTGGACAACAAGACGTCTAGATGTCTAGATGTTCTCTGGATGTCGGATGTCCATGTCCTCCCCGCCGAGCGCGGCTCCACCGAAAGGCCTCCCGCATGTCCCTGGTCAACTTCCGCGACGCCGCCGTCCTCGGCGACCCCGAGGGCCGACAGGTCCGCCCCGGCGTGCTGTACCGCTCCGCCCAGCCGTTCCCGGCCGCCGACGAGGCCACCGTCGCCCAGCTGCGCGCCTGCGACATCCGCACCGTCGTCGACCTGCGCGACCCGCGCGAGACCGACCCCGCCGACTGGGCCGCCGCCGAGGCCGCCGGGATAGCCGTCGTGGCCGCCCCGGTGAACCCCGCCACCGACGCCCTCACCGCGCGGATGGCCACCATGACCACCGCCGCCGACCTCGGCGACTTCTACGTCCTGCTCGCCGAGTCCGCGCCGCAGGCGGTCGCCGCCGCCGTCGAGGCCACCGTCCGCCCCGGCGCCGTCCTGCTGCACTGCGCCGCCGGCAAGGACCGCACCGGCCTGCTGACCGCGCTCCTGCTCGACCTGCTCGGCGTCCCCGCCGACCGGATCGTCGCCGACTACGCCCGCACCGCCGACGCCCTGCCGCAGATCTTCGCGGGCCTCTCCGAGCGCCACCGCACCGCCCTCAACGAGGCCTCCACCGCCCAGGTCACCGTCGACGAGGGCCGCCGGCTCACCATCCCCGCGCCCCTTCTCCAGGCCCCGGCCGAGGCCATGTCGGTCTTCCTCGACCGCGTCCGCACCCGGCACGGCGGCGCCGCCTCCTTCCTCCCGGCCTGCGGCGTCCCGGCGCAGACCCTCACCGCCTTCCGCGCCAAGGCCGGTGTGGCCGCCGTCTGAGACCCGTCCGCACCTCCGCACCTCCGCACCTCCGCACCTCCGCACCCCCGGCCCCCGGGGCCGGGATCCGGGCTTCGGTGTCACACGTCCCGGCGCCGCACCAGGACCATCGTGACCGCCACCGCGACGACCGCCCACACCCCCATGGTGATCCAGGAGTCCAGCAGGCTCGGCGCGTACTTCCCCATCGTGGTGGTGGACCTGGGGTTGATGGTGAGCCGCTGCACGGTGGCGAGCGGCAGGTGGGTGCCGATCTCCTTCAGCCACCGGTAGCGGTCGCCGCCGAACATCATCGGCATGATGAACATCAGCATCACCAGCGACACGATCGAGGCGGTGGCGTGCCGCAGCAGCGCGCCCAGTGCCATGCCGATCAGCGCGCAGACCGGCACGATCGCCGCGTAGGCGAGCACGGCCCGCAGGCAGCCCTCGTCGGTGATGGAGAGCCCGAGGTGCCGGGAGGCCAGCATCGCGTTGATGCCGAAGAAGGAGGCCGCCGAGACCGCCAGCCCGGCGAGCGCGGTGATCCCGCCGATCAGCAGCACCTTGGCCGCGATCACGCCGCGCCGGTCGGGCACGGCGGCGAAGGTGGTGCGGATCAGGCCGGTGGTGTACTCGCCGAACACGGTGATCGCCCCGAGGCTGCCGGCGGCCACCGCCAGCAGGTCGCTCGCGATGCTGCCGAGGCCGTGGAACAGCGGGTCGTACGTGTACGGCGGCTGTCCGGGCATCCGGGCGGGCGGGTGGTCGATGTACGTCAGGTCGGTGTGCACGGCGTTCAGGTTGATCGCGACCGCCACGAGCGAGGCGAGCGCCAGCACCCAGTAGGTGGAGCGCAGCGACCGCAGTTTGATCCACTCGGCGGCCAGCAGGTCGAGGAACCGGGGCGCCGGTTCGGCGGGGCGGACGGGGGCGGTCATGGTGCTCATCGGGCCTCTCCAGCCAGGTACTCGACGCTGTCGGCGGTCAGGGACATGAACGCCGACTCCAGGGACGACGTCCGGGCGGCCAGTTCGTGCAGCACCACGCCGTTGCGCAGGGCGAGTTCGCCGATCCGCTCGACAGACAGCCCGGTGACGATCCCGAACTGCGGCTCGGTCAGCCGGACTTCGGCGCCCTCCGCGCGCAGGGCGCCGACCAGCAGGGAGAGTTCGGGCGCCCGGACCCCCACCGAGTCCACCGCGTTGCGCGCCGAGAACTCCGCCAGGCTCTCGTCGGCGATCAGCCGGCCGCGTCCGATCACCACCAGGCGGTCGGCGGTGTGCTCCATCTCGGCCATCATGTGGCTGGAGACGAAGACCGTCCGGCCCTCGTCCGCGAGCCGCCGGAACAGTCCGCGCACCCAGAGCACGCCTTCCGGGTCCAGCCCGTTCAGCGGCTCGTCGAACAGCAGGACCGGCGGGTCGCCGAGCAGCGCCCCGGCGATGCCCAGCCGCTGCTTCATGCCCAGCGAGTAGCCGCCGATCCGCCGCCCGGCGGCCTTGCCCAGCCCGACCTCGGCCAGCACCTCGTCCACCCGCCCGAGCGGGATCCGGTTGCCGCGGGCCAGTGCCGACAGGTGCGCCCTGGCGCTGCGCCCGCCGTGTACGTCCCCGGCGTCCAGCAGGGCGCCGACGTGCCGCAGTCCGCGCGGCCGGGTCGCGAAGGGCACGCCGTCGACGGTGGCGCTTCCCCCGGTGGGGGCGTCGAGGCCCAGGATCATCCGCAGCGTGGTGGACTTGCCGGCGCCGTTGGGGCCGAGGAAGCCGGTGACGGTGCCCGGCCGGACGGTGAAGGTCAACTGGTCGACGGCCGTGGTGGCGCCGTACCGCTTGGTCAGTCGCTCGATCTCGATCACGGGGACTACCGTGCCGGTCGGGCCCGTGACGGGGCATCGGGCGGCGGGACACAACCGGCCGCCACTGTCCTGGCCCCGGGGACTACGCCCCCGGGCCAATGCGCCGCCGGGCCGCCCGCCGCTACCATCGCGTCATGATCACCGAACCCCGCACGCCCCTGCTCAGGCGCCTGCCCGCAGGCGTGTGGGTGGCGGCGTTCTGGACGTCCATCGTGGTGTTCCGGGTCTTCACCCGGGACAACGAGCTGAGCCATCTCCTCACGTACGACGGCAACACCGAGGACATGCCCCTGGTGGTCACGGCGGTGGTCACCACCCTGGTGGCGTTCCTGCTGGTGCCGCTGCCGCTGGCGGCCGTCGCGGTGGCGCTGGCGGGCGGCGTCTTCGCGCTCGGGATGTGGACGGTGCCGGCGACGGCGCCGGTGCAGTTCCTGATCGCCGAAGCGGTGGTGGGTTACTGCGTGGCCACCCGGTCCCGTGCGGTGTCGGCGGTCGCGGCGGGGATGCCGCTGGCCGTGCTCGCCGGGCTGTACGTGTGGGGCACCGTCAACGGCCACGTCGTGAACCCGTACGCCTACGCGGGCCTCTCCACCACCGTGCTGATCGCCTGGCTGATCGGCAACACCGTCCACCAGGGCCGCGCGCACGCCGAGGCGCTGCGCGGCCGGGCCACCGAACAGGCGGTGACCGCCGAACGGCTGCGGATCGCCCGCGAGTTGCACGACATGGTCGCCCACAGCATCGGCATCATCGCGATCCAGGCCGGCATGGGCAGCCGGGTCATGGACACCCAGCCCGCCGAGACCCGCAACGCGCTGAACGCCATCGAGGCCACCAGTCGGGAGACCCTGGCCGGCCTGCGCCGGATGCTCGGCGCGCTCCGGCAGAGCGAGGGCGAGTCCGCGCCGCTCGAAGTCGCCCCGGGGCTGGCGGAGTTGGACGGGCTGGTGGAGAAGAGCGCGGGCGCCGGCGTCCGGATCGCGCTGACCCGCGACGGTGACCCGCGCACCCTGCCGACCGATGTCGACCTCGCCGCGTTCCGGATCGTCCAGGAGTCGGTGACCAACGTGGTCAAGCACTCCGGCACCCGCGACTGCCATGTCACCGTCGACTACCGCCCGTCCGAACTCGCCGTCACCGTCGTCGACTTGGGCGCCACCCCGGCCACCGCCACCCCCGGCACCGGCTACGGCATCGCCGGCATGCGCGAGCGGGTCGCCCTGCTGCACGGCGAGTTCAGCGCGGGCCCGCGCCCCGAAGGCGGCTTCCGGGTCGCCGCCCTGTTGCCGATCCCCGTGGAGGTGGGACCGTGATCCGTGTCGTTCTGGTGGACGACCAGCCGCTCATCCGGACCGGACTGCGGGTGCTCATCGCCGACACCCCGGACCTGGAGGTGGTCGGCGAGGCCGGCGACGGCGCCGAGGCCGTCGACCTGGTCGCCCGGTTGCGCCCCGACGTCGCCGTGATGGACATCCGGATGCGCCCCCAGCCCGGTGGCCGGGAGGTGCCCCCGGTCGCCGACGGCATCGAGGCCACCCGCCGGATCACCGCCGACCCGGACCTGCCCACCCACGTCCTCGTCCTCACCACCTTCGACGACGACGACTACGTGTACGGCGCGCTGCGGGCCGGCGCGAGCGGCTTCCTGGTCAAGGACCTCGCCCTGGAGACCATCCTGGACGGCATCCGGGTCGTCGCCGCGGGGGACGCCCTGATCGCCCCCGGCATCACCCGCCGGCTGATCGGCGAGTTCGCCGCCCGCCCGCAGGCCGGCGCCGCCCGCCCGGCCGACGGGCAGCCCCGGCGGGCCGTCACCGAGAGCGTCACCGGGCGCGAGCGCGAGGTGCTCACCCTGGTCGGGCGCGGCCTGTCGAACGCCGAGATCGCCGCGGAGCTCACCATCAGCGTCGCCACCGCCAAGGCCCACGTCGCCCGGCTCTTCACCAAGCTCGACGCCCGCGACCGGGTCCACCTGGTCATCCAGGCCTACGAGTTCGGCCTGGTCAGTCCGTAGCCCCCGGCCACGAGACCTCGCCGATCCGCATGATCCGCCCGTGCGAGTCCAGGACCACGTCGTACGCGTTGCCGTGGCAGCCCCACGGGTCCGCCGGGTCGCGCTCGGCCAGGCAGTCGTTGAGGTGGGTGACCAGCTCCGCGAGCGGGACCGGCCGGGCCGGGTCCCCGTGCGGGCGGTCGACCAGGGTGGCGGTGACGCCCGCGGCGGCGAAGCCGTAGTGGACGGGGCTGCCGGTGGGCGTGTAGCCGACCGGTTCGCAGGTGTAGCGGGCGGGTTGGGCGGTGAGTTCGGCGGGGCCGGCGGAGACGACGACCAGGACCTCGTGGCCGGGGGCCTCGACGGGGGCCGTGCAGTCGGCGGCGTAGGAGGGGCCGCCGGCGGCCGGGTCGGTGGTGGGGGCGTAGGCCTCTTCGTCGTCCTCCGCCAGGAGGTCGCCCTCGTCGTCCAGGAAGTCGTCCGCGGCCTCGTCGGCGACCGCGGCGGCGGAGGCGGCGGTCACCGTCGGCCGGGAGTCGGCGGGGGTGCAGCCGGCGAGGGCGGCGGCGCCGCAGGCCAGCAGGGCGGCGGCGAGGAGGTTGCGGGGCACGGCCATGGCACAAGTCTCCCCGGGCGGCTGCGGTTGTCGGTACTCGGGTAGTACGACAACTGCCCCGAATACGGTTCCCTCCTCCACCGGATGTGCGGATCCGGTGGAGGAGGGAAGTCAGTGGGGAACACCCGCAGCAGGCCCGGACAGCAGGCCCGTCGAGCAGGCCCCGGCAGCGGGCCCGTCGAGCAGGCCCCGGGAGCCGCTCAGACCGTGACCGGCCGCCGTCCCTCGTACGCCCCGCGCAGCCGGGCCTGCGCCTGCGCGCCGGCCTCCAGGTGGTCGAGCCCCAGCAGCGCCGCGCCCAGCACCGGCGGCGCGACGACGACGCGCGGCTCGGCCAGCGGCGCGGCCGCCGCGAGACGGGCCTTCAGGTTGTCGAGCAGCAGCGGCTGCTCGGAGGAGAGCACTCCGCCGCCCAGGACGACCGGGGTGGGCGATTCGAGCAGGTCCAGGCGTCCCAGCGCGACGACCGCGAGCCGGACGATCTCGTCGGCCTGGCGGTCGATCAGTTCCAGTGCGACCCGGTCCCCGTCGTTCGCGGCCGCGAACAGCACCCGGACGATCTCGTGCAGCCGCTCGCCCGGCAGGTGCCCGAGGTGGACGGCCTCGGCGACGGCGCCGGTGCTGGGCAGGCCGAAGTGCTCGGCGATGGCGGGGGCGAGCGCGGTCGGTCCGCCGCGGCCGTCCTCCGCCCGGACGGCGTGCCACATGCTGCTGAGCGCGAGGCCGGAGCCGCCGCCCCAGTCGCCGGTGAGCTCGCCGAGGGCGGGGAAGCGGGCGGTGCGGCCGTCCGGCAGCAGGCCGACGCAGTTGATCCCGGCGCCGCAGACGACCGCGACGCCGCGCGGGCCGTCGGTGCCGGCCCGCAGCAGGCCGAAGGTGTCGTTGACGACGGTGTTGGTGGCGCCCCACGGGTGGGATTCCAGGGCGACCCGCAGCGCCTCCTCCTCGACCGGCAGGTCGGCGTTGGCGAGGCAGGCGCTGACGTGGCTGGTGAGCACGCCCGTCCAGGACGGGTGGCCGGCCTCGGCGGCGGCCTGCTCGACCAGCGGGGTGAGGCCGGCGACGGCCGCGGCGCCGCCGATCTTCTGGGGTGCGAAGCCGCCGCCGCGGGCGGTGCCGAGGATGGTGCCGTCGGCGCCGATCAGGGCGACGTCGGTCTTGGAGTTCCCCGCGTCGATGGCGAGTACGCCGGGCAGGAGTGGTTCGGGCTGGTGGGTCATCAGGTCCCCGCGGCTCGTACGTGGCCCGGCCGCGGTGCGGCGGCCGGTGGTGCCCGGCCGGGAAGTCGCCGGCCGGGGGTGGACGGTCTCCTCGCGGTGCCCGGCCCGCGCCCCGAGGGGGTCGCGGGCCGGGGCTTCCGCGGGCCGTGTCAGGCCCAGGCGAGGTGCTCGCGGTTGTGGGCGAGCAGCCGGTCCGTGAGCTGGTCGGCGAGTTCGATCTGGCCGACCAGCGGGTGGGCGAGCAGGGCGTCGAAGACCCGGTCGCGGCCGCCGTGCAGGGCGGCGTCGAGCGCGAGGTGCTCGTAGGCGGTGACGGCGGCGGTGAGCCCGGCGTACAGCGGCTCCAGGGGGCGCTGCGGCAGCGGGCGCACGCCCGCCGCGTCGACCTCGGCCGGCACCTCGATGACGGCGTCGTCGGGGAGGAAGGGCAGCACGCCGTCGTTGCGGGTGTTGACCACCTGCACGGAGGTGCCGCCGCCGGTGCCGAGCAGTGCGGCGATCAGCTGGACGGCGGCCTCCGAGTAGAAGGCGCCGCCGCGCTTGCCGAGCAGTTCCGGCTTGGTGTCCAGGGTCGGGTCGGCGTACAGCTCCAGCAGCTGCCGCTCGATCTCGGAGACCTGCGCGGCCCGCGAGCCCTGCTCCTTGAGCTCCGCCACCACCGCGTCGTGCTGGTAGAAGTACCGCAGGTAGTAGGACGGTACGACGCCGAGCCGTTCGATGACGGGCTGCGGCAGGTGCAGGTCGGCCGCGATGTCCTTCCCGAAGTCCCGCAGCAGCTCCGGCAGCACCTCCCGGCCGCCGGCGGCGCCGGGCCCGTCGAGCAGGGTCACCCCGCGCTCCCAGGTCAGGTGGTTGAGCCCGACGTGGTCCAGCCGGACCAGCTCCGGGTCCACCCCGAGGTGCGCGGCGAACTTGCGCTGGAAGCCGATGGCGACGTTGCACAGCCCGACGGCCTTGTGGCCGGCGGTCTGGAGGGCCCGGGTGACGATGCCGACCGGGTTGGTGAAGTCCACGATCCAGGCGTCCGGGTTGGCCCGGCGCACCTGCTCGGCGATGTCCAGGACCACCGGGACGGTGCGCAGCGCCTTGGCGAGCCCGCCGGCGCCGGTGGTCTCCTGGCCGACGCAGCCGCACTCCAGCGGCCAGGTCTCGTCCTGGTTGCGGGCCGCCTGCCCGCCGACCCGCAGCTGGAGCAGGACGGCGTCGGCGTCCGCGACGCCCGCCGCCAGGTCCGTCGTCACGGTGACCGTCGCGGTGTGCCCCTGCTTGGCGAAGATCCGCCGGGCGAGCGCGCCGATCAGCTCCAGCCGTTCGGCGGCCGGGTCGATCAGCACCAGCTCGCCGACCGGCAGGGTGTCGCGCAGCCGGGCGAAGCCGTCGATCAGCTCCGGGGTGTACGTCGAACCACCGCCGACGATGGCCAGCTTGAGCGAGGAAGCTCCGGACGTCTTCGGTGCGGACATCAGCCCTTGACCCCTGTCAGTGTCACGCCTTCGATGAAGGCCTTCTGAGCGAAGAAGAAGAGGAGGATCACCGGCGCCATCACCAGCAGGGTGGCGGCCATGGTGAGGTTCCAGTTGGCGTGGTGGGCGGCCTTGAACGACTCCAGCCCGTACGAGAGGGTCCACGCCTCGTGGTTGTTGCTGGCGTAGATCTGCGGGCCGAAGTAGTCGTTCCAGCAGTAGAAGAACTGGAACAGCGCGACCGCCGCGATGGCCGGCTTGGCCATCGGCAGGACCACCCGCAGCAGGGTGCGCAGGTCGCCGCAGCCGTCGATCCGGGCGGCCTCGATGTACTCCTTGGGGATGGTCATCAGGAACTGGCGCAGCAGGAAGATGGAGAACGCGTCGCCGAAGGCCATCGGGATGATCAGCGGCCAGAGCGAGCCGCCCAGGCCCATCTGCTTGGCCCAGAACAGGTACATCGGGATGACGGTGACCTGCGGCGGCAGCATCATCATCGCGATGACCGCCATCAGCGCCAGGTTGCGGCCCCGGAAGCGGAACTTGGCGAGCGCGTAGGCGACCGGCAGGCTGGAGACGACGGTCAGCAGGGTGCCGAGCCCGGCGTACAGCAGGGTGTTGCGCCACCAGGAGAGGAAACCGGGGGTGCTCCAGACCTTGGTGTAGTTGCCCCACTGCCA
Source organism: Kitasatospora sp. NPDC056446 (assembly GCF_042796115.1). Taxonomy (NCBI): domain Bacteria; kingdom Bacillati; phylum Actinomycetota; class Actinomycetes; order Kitasatosporales; family Streptomycetaceae; genus Kitasatospora; species Kitasatospora sp. NPDC056446. The sequence continues at coordinate 45,488 of NZ_JBHTRF010000068.1, forward strand.
GTGGGTGGGCCAGTAGTCGGTGGTGAGCGCCTGCTGGTCGTCCATCAGCGAGGTGAGGAAGACGAAGACGAAGGGGAGCAGGAAGAACAGCGTGGCGGCGATGGCCAGGGAGTGGACGGCCACCCAGTTGAGCAGGTCGCGGCGCCGGGCCGCCCGGGCGGCGGGGCTGCCGGAGCGGCCGGTGCGGCCGGTCGGGGCCGGGGCCGGGGTGAGCGTGTTGCTGAGAGTCATGTTCAGGTCCTCACTGGCCCGCTAGTCGTCGTTCGCCATGAAGCCGGACTTGCGGCGGAGCAGGATCGAGGTGACGGCCATCGAGATGGCGAACAGCACCAGGGCGACGACGCAGGCAGCGCCGTAGTTGAACCGCTGGAAGCCGAGGTTGTAGACCATCTGCGGCAGGGTCCAGGTGGAGCCGCTCGGGTAGCCCGGTTCGAACTGCTGGCCGGAGTTGCCGGCGATGCCGCTGGCGACCTTCCCGGCGACGATCGCCTGGGTGTAGTACTGCATGGTCTGGATCACCCCGGTGACCACCGCGAACATGATGATCGGCGAGATGTTCGGCAGCGTGACGTACCGGAAGCGCTGGAACGGTCCGGCGCCGTCCAGTTCGGCCGCCTCGTACTGCTCCTTGGGGACGTCCAGCAGCGAGGCCATGAAGATGACCATCAGGTCGCCGATGCCCCACATGGCGAGCAGGGTGAGCGCCGGCTTGGACCAGTCCGGGGAGGCGAACCAGCCGGGCTGCGGCAGGCCGATCTCGCCGAGCAGGTGGTTGACCGGGCCGGTGCCGGGGTTGAACAGGAAGGCGAAGGCGACGGTCGCGGCCACCGGCGGGGCCAGGTACGGCAGGTAGAACGCGGTGCGGAAGAAGCCGGCGCCGGTCTTGACCTTGGTGATCAGCATGCCGATGCCGAGGCCGAAGGCGACCCGCAGGCTCACCATCACGACGACCAGCCAGAGGGTGTTGCGCAGGCCCTGCCAGAAGGTCGGCAGCTGGTTGAAGACGTAGTCCCAGTTCTTGAGGCCGTTGAACGTCGGTGCGCCGAAGCCGTTGTACTGGGTGAAGGAGAAGTAGGCGGTGGAGACCAGCGGGTAGACGAAGAAGACGCTGAACCCGATCAGCCAGGGGGAGAGGAAGGCGAGGGTGCGGGCCGCCTCCCGGCGGCGCTTCCGGCGCAGCAGGTGCTGCGTGGAGGGCGCCGCCGGGCCGGACGGTCCGGCGTCAGCCTTGCCGCTGTTTCCCTTGCGGGTGCCGAACGCGAGTGACATGGGAGCTCCGTGGACCGTTCCCGGCGCTACTTGGCCTGGGCGATGTCGGTGTCGATCTGCTTGGCCGTGGCGGCCAGCCCGGCCTGGAGGTCGGCCTGCTTGCCGGACTCGTAGTCGTAGCCGAGGTTCTGCAGGGAGGAGATGTAGGCGCTGCCGTTGACGGCCGCCGGCGTGGTGCCGGAGTGGGCGTTCTTGGCGACGTCCAGGAAGGTCTTGAAGTTGGTGTCGCTCACCAGCTTGGGCGAGTTGAGCGCCTCGAAGGTGCTCGGCACGTTGTGGATCGCGTTGGCGAAGTTGACGACCGCGTCGGTGTCGGTGGTCAGGTACTTGACGAGCTCCCAGGCGGCGGCCTGCTTCTTGCTGGTGCCGGCGATGCCGACGATGGTGCCGGTCTGGTAGCCGCGGCCGTAGGTGTCGGCCTGGTCGTCCGGGACCGGGAACGCGGCGGTGGCCCACTCGAAGCCGGGCTTGTTCTCGGCGAGCGAGGCGGTGCGCCACTCGCCGTCGAGGGCCATCGCGACCTGGCCGGTGTGGAACGGGTTCTTGGCGCTGAACTCCTCGCCGAAGGTCGAGCGGAACTTGTCCAGCTTGGCGTAGCCGCCGAGCTGGTCGACCAGGCCCTTCTGCCACTTGAGCATCGCGGCGACCTTCGGGTCGGTGGCGATGTTCGACTTGCCGTCGGCACCGAAGTAGGTGGGGCCGTACTGGCCGAGAAAGTGCTCGGTGGTGGACTCGTAGCCGTGGTAGAGCGGCATGAAGCCGAGCTGCTTGTACGAGTCGCCGTCGGCGACGGTCAGCGCGGCGGCGTCCGCGGCGAACTCGCTGAAGGTCTTCGGCGGGTTGGCGATGCCGGCGTCGGCGAACGCCTTCTTGTTGTAGTACAGGCCGTACGCGTCGCCGAGCAGCGGCAGCGAGCACTGGTTGCCCTGGAACTGGGTGTAGTCGAGCATCGCGGCCGGGAAGGTCTTGACCGGGTCGATGCCGCTCTTCTGCAGCAGGGGCTTGAGGTCGACGAACGCCTTGGTGGAACAGAACATGCCGACGTTGTTGGTGGTGAAGGAGGACACCACGTCGGGCGCGTCGTCGCCGCCGGCCCGCAGGGCCTGGTTGACCTTGTCGTCGGCGATGTTGCCCACGGCCTTGACGTGGATGTTGGGGTGGGCCTTCTCGAAGGCGGCGATGTTGTCGTTGATCGCCTTGGTCTCGTTGTCCTGGTTCCAGCCGTGCCAGAACGTGATGGTGACGTCCTTGCCGGAGGCCGAGTCGTCGGTGGAGCCCGAGCCGCTGGAACCGGTGCAGGCGGTGGCGAGCAGGGCCAGGACGGCGCTGCCGGCGACGGCGACGATCGTGCGGCGGCCTCTGCGGGAGGTGGTGGCGTGCACTTCGAGGTCCTCCTGGGAGTGCGCGGGCAGGCGTCGTTGCCTCGGGTCCCGCGTTCGGGGGTTGGGGGAGAGGTGGGTGCGGGTGGAACGAGGTGACAGGGGAGCGTCAGTGGGTGGAGAAGACCGCCTCGCGGGCGTCCGACAGGGCACGTTGCAGGGCGCCGAGCAGGACCGGGGAGCCGGGCAGGGCACTGCTGCGGACCTCCGGCCGGGCGATGGAGAGCCGGGCCAGTTCGTCCTCGACGAGCGAGCGCAGACGTTCCCCGCCCGCGCTCGGCACCGCGCCGGAGAGGACCACGAGCTGGGGGTCGACGACGGCGACGATCACGGTCAGCCCGACGGCGAGCCGCCCGGCCAGTTCGGCGAGGAAGGCGTCGCCGGCGCCCGGGGTCGCCAGCGCCTTGGCGATCGACTCCTCCGCGGTGGGCGCGCCGAGCCCGTGCTCGCGGGCCAGCACCCGGACGGCGGGCGCGCCGACCAGGGCCTGGAAGCCGCCGAAGTTGCGGCGCCGGGAGTCCCACTCGACGGGCGAGTCGGGCACCGGCATGTAGCCGACCTCGCCGGCGCCGCCGGTGAAGCCGCGGTGCAGCCGCCCGGCGATCACGATCGCGGCGCCGACGCCCGCCTCGGCCCAGAGCAGGACGAAGTCCTCGAAGCCCGCCGCCGCGCCGGAGACCTGCTCGGCGACGGCGGCCAGGTTCACGTCGTTCTCGATCGACACCGGCGCGCCGACCGCCTCGGACAGCTCCTCGACCAGTCGCGGCGAGTGCCACCCGGGCAGGTGGGAGGCGTAGCGCAGCTTGCCGGTGACCGGGTCGGGGGCACCGCCGACGCCGATCGCGACGGCGCGCAGACTGCCCTCGGGGAGCCCGGCGGCGCGGACCGCCTCGGCCACCGCGGCGGCCACCCTGGGGACCGTCTCGGCGGCCGGGACGCCCTTGGTGGCCACGGTGTGCTCGGCCAGCGTGGTGCCGGTGATGTCGGCGACCGCGACCCGGATCCCGCTGTTGGTGACGTCCAGTCCGGCGACGTGGCCGGCGGCCGGATTCACTTGGTAGAGCTGCGCGTTGGGCCCCGGGCCGCCGGCCGTGGTGCCGACCGGCAGGACCAGCCCGGCCGCCTCCAGCCGGGCCAGCAGCTGGGAGGCGGTGGGCTTGGACAGCCCGGTCAGGGTGCCGATCTGGGTGCGGGAGAGCGGGCCGTTCTCCAGCAGGAGTTCCAGGGCGGCACGGTCGTTGATGGCGCGCAGCAGGCTGGGGGTGCCGGCGAGGGGGGCCTTGGCGGTGCTCCTGGTCATGGCCGGAATCCTCCTCGTTCGGCTGGTCGGGTGAACTGTTAGGAAACTTTCCAGTCGCTTGGGAAGGACCGTAAGGGCCGCGTGAGCGGGGTGTCAATGCCCGGTGACCCGGAGGATGCCGAAGCGTTACCGGACCGGTGGGGGCGGGGCTCACACTCGCCCCGCCTTCAAAAAGAAAACCGAAAGCCCGCCACAACAAACATCCAACCGCGGGACTGTATAGAGGAAGACTCTACTTTTGCTGCCCGCCTTGCACGAGTGGCGAGGCGGGCAGCAAAAAACAAAACCAGCTACTGAAAACAAGCGCGGCGGGCGCCACTGAGTTGGTGGCCGCCGCCCAAAGGCCCCCCACTTAACCAGTCTCTTA
>NZ_JBHTRF010000069.1:0-49406 GCF_042796115.1 Kitasatospora sp. NPDC056446
CATTTTTTCCCCCCGACCCGGGCCACTACCCGGCCGGGTGGGCGAAAAACCTATCCTCGGTGCCCCCGGGGGGGGCCGGGGGTACTCCGTACCCGGTCCGCCCGTCGGACTCCCGGACAGAAGGAAGGTCAGTCCGTGCTTCTCAGCGCACGATTCAAGGTCATGGCAATACCGGTGGTCACAGCGCTCGCTCTCCTGACGTCATCCTGCGTCGACAACCGGAACGCCCCGGCGCCTCCGGTCGTCGAGGTCACGGCGGCGGGCCTCGAAGGAACGTGGACGGGCTGGGGCGGCAGCAGTGTCACGCTCGGCCCGGCCGGGGCGGCACAGGCGGTGCGGCTCGACGGCCAGGAGTTCCGGTTCGACGACAAGTGGCGGATGACCGGCACGGGGAGCTGGGAGCTCCTCGAGCCCGGGCGCTACCAGGGCGGGAACACCGTGGGCCGTGGCTTCGTCGTCCACCTCACCGTCACCTCCGAGCCTGGCCTGACCGCGCCGGACGGGACCGCGCCGGACGGGACCGCGCCGGACGGGAATGCGCCGGCCGGGACCGGATCGGCCGGGACCGGATCGGGCGGGGCGGCGCCGGAGGGGACCGCGCCGGGCACGACCGCACCGGCCGCAACGGCGTCCACCGGCGTCGACGAGCGGGAAGCGGCGGGCCGCACCGCGCCCGCGCCGGCCCTCGGCAACTGGGACCTGGGAGTCACCCGGGACCGCCAAGGCCGGACCATCCTGTACTTCCTCACCTCCGATCCCGACAACCGGGACACCTACTCCCTGTCCAGGAAGTAGCCGGCGGACCGCGGCCGCCGGTCGTGTGCGCGTCCCGTCGGGCCCGGGAAAAGCGCTGGCGTGGGGCCCGCAGATGATCGACCCTGGTCGGCGTGCAAGAACCGAAGCAGCAGATCCGCGCCCTCCACACCGATTCCACGGTGACCGTCTACCAGGCGTACCCGCCGGGGATCGGGGTGCCCGCCGCGCGGGACGGGCGTTTTCCGGCGGAGTGGAAGAGGGACCGGATGACGTGGATCAAGCCGTCGTTCCTCTGGATGATGTACCGCTGCGGCTGGGCGACGAAGGAGGGGCAGGAGACGGTCCTGGCCGTCGGGATCACCCGCGAGGGCTTCGAGTGGGCGCTGCGGAACAGCCGGCTGTCCCACTACGTGCCCGGGCTGCATCCCGACCGGGCGGCCTGGAAGCGCGGGCTGAAGCGCTCCCCGGCGCGGGTGCAGTGGGACCCCGAACGCGATCTGCACCTCCGGCCGCTGCCCTACCGGTCGCTGCAGCTCGGCCTGGCCGGGGAGGCGGCGGAGCGGTACGCGCAGGAGTGGATCGTCTCGGTGGAGGACGTCACCGCGCTCGCGCACGCGGTGCACGCCCGGGTGCGGGACGGGGACCTGGACGCCGCACGGCAGCTCCTCCCCGTCGAACGCCCCTATCCGGCGGGCGACACGCTGACGGCCCACCTGAGCGGCTGATCACCGGCCGGCTGCCAGGGGCCGCCAGGGGCCGCCAGGGACCCGACCTGTGGGAACCGGTCTCCTGCGCCCGAACCGGGCGGCGGGCCCCGCCCGACGGGGTCGGCGGGGGGACAAGCATTACATTGGGGCGGAAAGAGGCCCGATCGCCGACGGGGTGTGGCGGATGCACTCGATCACCGACTGGCTGCGCGGCCTGTCCGGCCCGGTCGTGTACGCGGTCGTCGGCGGCATGGTCTTCGCCGAGGACGCCCTGTTCTTCAGCTTCTTCATCCCCGGCGAGACGGCCGCGGTGCTCGGCGGCTTCATCGCCCACCAGGGCAGTGTCTCGCTGGCCTGGATGGTCCTGGTCGTGGTCTGCGCGGCCGTCCTCGGCGACTCCGCCGGGTACGAGATCGGGCGGCACCTGGGCGCGGCGATCCTGCGCACCCGCCCGCTGAGGCGCCATGCGAAGCGGGTCGACACGGCGCAGGACCTGATCCGCCGGCGCGGGCCGGCCGCCGTCTTCGTGGGCCGTTTCATCGCCTTCTTCCGCCCGCTGGTGCCCTCGCTGGCCGGGATGTCCCGGATGCCGTACCGCCGGTTCCTGCTCTACAACGCGCTCGGCGGGGTCGCCTGGGGCGTGGGCTTCACCCTTCTGGGCTACTTCGCCGGAGCCGCCTACACCAGGGTGGAGGGCACGGTCGGCCGGGTCGCCGCCATCACGATCGCCGCGATCGTCGCCGTCGCGCTGCTGGTCTGGTTCGTGCGGCGGCACCGCTCGCGGGGCGGTGAGCCGTCGGACGACAGCGGCGGACGGGAATCCTGAACCGGACGGGACTCCTGAACCGGGTGGCCCCGCCCTACGGGCCCGCGAGCAGTGCCCGACCGGCCGCCCGCGTACCTCTCAGGTGCCCTGATGTGGCGATCCCGTAAGCCTGTTGACGGATCAACGGGTCCTCATCCGGAGTGACGCTCCCTCGGTGGCGGCGCTGACAGGCTGACTCGTGGCGAACTCCTGTTCGCCCGAGTGAAGGGAAGACCCATGTCTCGTCGTTTGGCCTGTGCCCTGATCGCATCCTTCTGTCTGGCGGTGTCCGCGTCGCCGGCCTCCGCCGTCGTGGCGGGAGCCGAGGACTCCGAAGCCTCGTCGGCCCGCTCGCACGGCGGTCCGCTGCAACGCGCCCTGAAGGGGCTGACCGACGCCAAGGCGGTGTCCGCGATCGCCGAGGTGAGCGACGGCGGCCGGCGGTGGCGGGGCACCACGGGGGTGACCGACCTGGTCGGCCAGGCGCCCGTCCGCGGTGACGGCCGGTTCCGCATCGGCAGTGTCACCAAGACGTTCACCGCAACCACCGTGCTGCAACTGGTCGGTGAGGGGCGGCTCGGCCTGGACGACTCGGTGTCGAGCCACCTGCCGGGGCTGGTGCCCAACGGGCAGAACATCACCGTCCGCCAACTGCTCAACCAGCGCACCGGCCTGTTCGACTCCACCAACGACGGCACCGACATCTTTCCCGATCTCAACGACCCGGCCGTCTTCCGGAGCTGGCTGGCCCAGGGCGGGTTGAACCGTACGTTCACCGCGCGCCAACTGGTCACCGCGTCCGTCTCCAACGCCCCGTACTTCGCGCCCGGCACCCAGTGGGGCTACTCCAACACCAACTTCGACATCCTCGGCCTGATCATCGAGCAGGTCACCGGGCACCCCTACGGGCAGGAAGTCAGCCGGCGCATCCTGCGCCCGCTCGGGATGACGAAGACCACCGTTCCCGGCCTCTCCACCACGATCCCCGGCCCGCACGCCCACAGCTACTGGACCACCGTGGACGGCGCCGGCACCGGGAACGTCAAGAAGACCGACATCGACGTCACCGACCAGAACCCCACCTGGGCCGGTGCCGCCGGAGAGATGATCTCCACCACCGACGACCTGATCAGGTTCGACCAGGCGCTGCTCCACGGGAAGCTGCTGCGTCCTGCTGAGCAGCGGGAGATGACCACGATGCTCGAAACCGTGCCGGGCTCGCACGAACTCGACTACGGGATGGGCCTGGCGCGGGCCCAGCTCTCCTGCACCACCGTGCTGGGCCACAACGGCGGCACGTTCGGCTTCACCACCCAGCTGTGGGGCACCGCCGACCGCCAGGTCGCGCTGTCCTACACCCCGAGGGGCGACGACGCCGAGCAGACGGCGCAGAACACGGCGGGCCTCGCGTTCCTCGACGCCGTCTTCTGCGGCACCCGCTGAACGTGCAGGTCCTGATCGTCCACGTCCTGAACGTCCACGTCCTGACCGTCCATGTCTGAACGTCCACGTCCTGACCGGTCAGCGGGCGTCGGTCTCGTCGATCAGGTACTGGAGTTCGTCGAACACCTCGAGCACGACGACGACCAGGACGTGGTCGGCGACCATGAACTCGACCACGACACCGGGCGCGGCATAGGCCTTCCGCAGGTGCTCGTCGGGGCCGATCGGCGCGGTGGCGGTCTTGTGGTACGGGTCGCGGGCCAGAACGCCCAGCGCGCGCTCCAGGAGGTCACGACGCTCGGCAGGCAGGGCGTCGATGGTCGCCTTCGCCTCGACGGTGTACTGCACGCGGTACGTCATGCCCGACACGATAGCGGGGACAGCGTCCGAACGGGGGACTCCCCGGTCGGCCGCTGTCCTCGGGATCTCCACGGCCTTCTCGACGGCTTCGGCTTCGCCGACGGGCGCTTACCTGCGACACTGTCGATCATGACCGACCGCCGCCAGCCCCTCTCCCTGCCCGCCTTCTCCGAGTCCGCCACCGACGTGCCCCCGCCCGCCCGGTCCGGCGAGCGCCGGCTGGTGCCGCTCGAACAGGGCGCCGACTTCCGCCAGCCGCCCGGCGAGACCGTGGCCGTACCCGCCCCGGTCCGCAACCACCTCTCGCCCGGCATCCTGACCTTCTCCGACCCGGACCGGCAGATCTGACCGTCCGGTCGTCCCGCCGCAAGGCCGCTGACCTGCGGCGATCGGCCGGCGAGCCCGCCGGCTGAGGCATCGCGTATTCGCGGCCGAGGCCGGCCGGTCAGCGGGCCGTCGCAGTGGGTGAGCATTCTCCGTTTGCCGCCGGCTGCCCCGATCCGGGGGCGTGCTCAGGGCGGCACGGGCACGTTCCCGCGCCGGTCGGAGCACCGGCCGACTTGCGGGTCGCCGGGCCGGGGGAGGTGATGGGAGGGCAAGAGCGCCGAACCCGTCAGCAGGCCCCCCGGCCGAGGAGGATTCCCATGTCGCATCACAAGTCGAACAAGGACGTCGAGGGCGATCCCGACACCGGCCACGGCCGCGGCCTGCCGCGACGCCCCGACGAGGCCGAGCTGGAGGAGCGCACCGAGGAGGACCGCGAGGAGGTCGGCCTGCCGGCCGACGGCGAAGAGTCCGACGAGGCGGGCACGTAGGACAGGCGGGGGAGGGCCCGGCTCTCTCCCCGCGCGTCCGTCCGGCACCGCTCAGGTCCGCTCGCCGTGTGACCGGGCGGGCCTGTCCGGGCTCCGGCCGCAGGCGGACGGCGCAGCTCCCACGCGCTCGGTCGCGTCGCACGGGCTCGGACGGCACGGCCGGGGCATCATCCGGCAGGCCCGGCAGGCCCGGCAGGCCCGGCAGGCCCGGCAGCAGTGGCCGCACCGTCCTGTGCGTCGCCCCCGACCGCCTGGAGCGCGGCGACCGCGGCGGGCGCCACACCGGGGTCCACGGCCGCGTCGGGTGCCGCCAGCGCACGGATCGCCGGCAGTGCGGGCGCGGCCGCCGGGCCGAACCGCTGCAGCGCCGCCAGCGCCGAGCGGACGATCCCCCACTGCTCACCCCGCACGGCCCGGTCGAGGACCTCTGTGACCGCCCCGAGCGCCGCCGTGTCCCCGAGGTGCCCCAGCGTGTGCAGCGTCGACTTCACCTCCGTGTCGATCCACCGCTGGTCCAGATCGAAGCCGAGCAGCCGCTCGACCAGCCTGGGCACCAACTGCCCCGCCGCGCCCGGAAGCCACTGCGCGGCCTGGACCGCCTGCCAGGCGTCGACCCCGCCGTCCAGCGCCACCAGCAGGCCCGGCAGCGCCCGCTCGTCACCGAGACGCGCCAAGGCGAGGACGGCCGCCTGGTGGGCCCGGCGCACGTCGCGTCGAGGGGAGGCCCACACCTGCGGTCCGTCCTGCGCGCGGTGGGCCGTGACGAGGGCGGCCAGCGCGGGGCGGGCCGCTTCGGGGACCCGATGGCAGGCGCCGAGGGCGACCGCGGCCTCGGCGACGACCCCGGGGTACGGGTCGGCCAGCCGGGCGCCGATCAGGGCGACGAGCGGGCCGTGGTCACCGCCCCAGGACCTGATGATCCCCGCGCCCATCCGCACCGCGTCCAGCCGTGTGCCCGGGTCGGTGCCGCGCAGCTGTTCCGCCAGCAGCATCGTGCGCTCGGGCACCCGTGCGCCCAGAACCTCGTGGAAGGCGCGCAGCAGCCCGGTGACGGGGGAGTGGACCGTCGCGTGCCGGTCGAGGTCCTCGAAGGCGGCGATGACGTCGGGCGGTGCGCTGCCCGGCTCGATCACGGGTGCCGGTGTCGCCGGGGTGGGGGTGAGCCACCAGTCGTCGGCCGGGGCCGTCCCCTCGCGCAGCAGGGCGACGGCGGTGCGGGTCGCCTCCCGGGCGTGGAAGTCCGGTGTGCACCGGGCGTGCTGGATCAGGGCTGCCAGCCGGGTGGTCGCGTCGAGCGCGGTGTCGTCGGCGAGGGCGCTGAGCCAGTCCGCGGCGGACACCGAGGTGCCCGGCCGGCGCAGGGCCAGCGTGGCCGTCGCCTCGACCAGCAGCAGCCGTTCGACCACCCCAGGCTCGGCGGGGAGCCGGTCCCGCAGCACCGCGACGGCGCGCTCCGCATCGTCGACGAACAGGCCGAGCGCGGGTATCGCCGCCTGCCGCACCAGCCGGTCGGAATCCGTGGCGAACCCGATGAACGTCTCCGCCTGCTCCCGCATCAGCGCGGCGGCCCGGTAGTGGCCGGAGAAGTCCCAGCCGCTCTCCTCCGTCGCGCCGTACTCGACCGCCGCCCTGCCGATGCCGACCAGCAGGTCGACCACCGCCGCCCGGCCGGGCACGGCCGCGTCACCGGCCAGTTCGAGGAGGAACGGGATGCTCGCGGCCGTGCACCGGTAGACGTCGCCCTGATGGTGGACGGCACCGTGGAACCTGTCGAGTGCGCTCCCGCGCTCCTCCCCGTCGGCGGATGCCAGCGCGCGCAGCAGCCCGGGCACGTCCTCGGCGGTGCCGTAGGCGTGATTCATCTGCGACCAGTCGATGTCGTGGAGTCCGTCGAACATGACCGGTATTCTGCCCGTCGCCACTGACATACGAGGCGGCGCGGGTCATCCGCGGCACCGGCCGGATCCCGGTCGTCGGCGTGGTCCTGACGGACCGTGCGGTGGCCGGGCGCCGCTGATTGTCAGTCCCGGTCGGCAGGATGCGGGTGACACAGCAACCCGCGTCGAGGAGTACCCGTGAGCGCCGCCACCGAGCCGACCTTCCCCCCTGTCTTCCAGTCCCTCTGGTGCGCCACCGACCTCGGCCCGCACCGCCCGTGCGGCGGCACGTACGAGTGGTACGGCCCGGAGGTGCTGCCGCCGCTGGACCCGGCCCGTTTCGACGGCGGGTTCGGATGGCTCGGCGGCACGGGCCCGGTGGTGCCGGAGCTCGCCGGGCAACTCGACGCCGTCGCCGCCGAGCTGGCGCGCGCCGGGATCGTGCTGCCCGCCGACTTCACCGCCTTCCAGACCGGCACCGGCAGCCACCGCGCCCTGGACGCGGTGTCGTCCACGGGCTGCTGGACGAACGTCTCCTCGCCGGTACCGAGCCCGGCGGAGCCCGGCGCCTTCCTGGTCCGCTTCCTGCGCGACCAGCAGGACTGCGTGCACTGGTACCTCTACCTGCGCCCCACCGGCGAGGCCTTCGTGGTGGCCTCCCCGGTCGACCTCGTGGACGTACCCGAGTGGGACGAACCGGTCGCGCCGGCGGACTGGCTGAGGGCCATCGCCCGGTGCGCCTCCTCGTTCGAGGAGTTCGCGTACCGCTTCTGGGTGGAGAACCGCCTCTGGAGCGTGCTGCACGGCTACGGAGAGGAGGCCATGGACGACGAACTCGCGGGGTACCTCGCGCACTACGAGCGGACCTGACCCGGCGGCGGCGACCACGGCGGCGATGGCGACGGCCGCCCCGGGCCGCCAGGCCCACCCGGGCCACCCGGCCGCCCCGGGCCGGGCGGGCCGGGCGGGCGCGGCCCCGCCCCGGGCCGCGCGGCGGAAAACCGGTGGGAGGCGCCCACCGGGTCCGGCCAGAATGGCCGCATGCCGCACGAAGCCGATCAGTTGCTCGCCGACCTCGACCCGCTGTCCCACCCGGAGCGCCAACGGCTCGTCGCCCGCCGGGCCCGGGAGCGGGCCGCCGACGGCGGGCTCCCCGACCTGCTGGCCGGCCTGGAGCGCTCCGGGGTGTACGGCCGGCGGCTGGCCGCGCTCGCCGCGTCGGCCGGCCGCGCCACCGGCTACCTCACCGAGCGGCTGGGCGACCCCGACCCGGTGGTCCGCGGGTACGCGCTGCGCGCCGCCCGCACCCAGGGCATACCGGACGAGGCGATCGAGGCGGCCTTCACCGGTGCCTCCAGCGCGCTGCGCCGCGAGCTGGCCCGGGTCGTCCGGCACGGCCGCCGGCCCCGGCTCGCCGAACGGCTGGTGGGCAGCCTGCGCGCCGAGTGGGGCGACACCGAGGCCGCCCGACTGCTCTCCGCCTGCGGCCCCGCGTTCGTCGCCCGGACCCTGCCCGACCTCGCGCACGCGACACCCCTCGCACCCCTCGCCGCACGCTTCCCGGACGAGGTCCTGGACCACCTGGAACGGGCCCTCGCCAAGCGCCCCGAGACACTGCGGCTCGGTCAGTGGCCCGCCCTCGCCGACGTCCTCGGCGCCGCCGCGCGGGCCCGCCCCGCACGGCTCCTCGACCTGCTGGAGCGGTTCGGCCCCGACCTCCCGCTGCGCCGGGACCACCTGTCGTCGCTGGCCGCCACGGACGCCGAGCGCACCGTCCGACTCCTCGCCGACCCGCGGCGCGGCGCGGCCGGGCCGCACACCGCGCCGCCCACCAGCAGCACGCTGCGCCGGCTGGTGCGCGCCGACCCGCCGTCACTCGCCGCCCTGGGCCGCCACTGGCTGGCCGCGCCCCGCTGCTTCGCCGCCCTGCTGCGCGCCCTCGCCCCGGGCCGGCGTGACGCCTTCCTCGACCTCGTGTACGCCGGAGCCCTCCCTCGGGAGAGCGGACTCGCCCTCCTGCTGCCGCTGTTCCCGCACGCCCGCCGCCACACCGAGGCCCGCCGACTGGTCGCCGCGCGCCGCGCGCAGGGCCGCCCCTGGGCCGAGACCGCCCCCGCCCTGGCGTACCTGCCCACCGAGGACGCCCAGCCGCAGCTGCTGGCCGCGCTCTCCCGCCCGGACGCCGACGACCGGTCCGCGGCCTGGACGGCCCTGTTCACCAACGCGGCCGTCTCCGACGACCGGACCGCCGTCCAGGACGCGCTCGGTCCGCTGCCGCGGCTGCGCAACGAGCAGGACCCGGTACGCCGCGCGGCGCTGACCGCGCTCGCCGGGGTGCCCGCCCGGCTGCTGACCCCGGCGGCGGTGCCCCTCCTCGACGCCGCCGTCCGGGACGCGGTCGACGCCCGGGACTGCTCGTACGCCACCCGCGCCGTCCTGCAACGGCTGGTCACCGAGGTGCTGCGCGAGCACGCCGTCACCGACGGGACCGAGCTGATCGAGTGGGCGCTGCGCAGCCTGTGGCTGATCGCCGGGCGGAGCGGCACGGTCGAACTCGGCCGGCTGGAGCACCGGCTGCGGCGAGGCCAGGAGCACGCCGTGTTCGCGACCCTGCGGCCGTGGCTGGACAGCATGGCCGACACCGCGGAGTACTGGCTGCTGTTCACCCTGGCCCGTTCGCTCGGCCGCCGGGCCCGCGGTATCCCGGACCTGCAGGAACTCCTCCTGCACGCGATTCAGTTCGGGTCGGACGGCGCGTTCGCCACAGCCGCCGCCCTCTGGCTGGACGACCCGCGCACCCGCGGCGCCCGGGTCGCCGAGATCCTCGGACTCGATCCCTCAGCCGCCGTCCTGACGCCGGTACGGGAGGAGCTGGCCGAGCGCCGCACCGACCTGCTCGGCCCGCTGCTCGCCCCCGTGCCGCCGTACGGGCGCTTCCTCAAGCGGCCGCAACGGGCGCCCCTGCCGCCGACCCGCTCGGCGGCCCGCTGGACACCGCGCCAGTGGCAGGCGGCCGCCCGCCTCGCCGCCGGCAGCGCGAACGACCTCACCCTGCCGCTGCACGCGCGCGCCGCGGCCGTCCACGCCGCCGCCGCGATCCCGCAGTACGGCGAGGCGGTCGTCCGCGCGCACCTGGACTCCGCCGAGGTGGTGCTTGCCGAGGCGGCGCTCGCCGCCTCGGCCTGGACGGACCGGCCCGCCGACGCGCTGCCCGACCTGCTGGCCCACGCGGGCGGCGACCGCGCCCGGGTCGCGGTGTACGCGGCCACCCGGGCCGCCCGGTTCACCCCGCCGGGCGAACTCGCCGAGCGGCTCGGCGAGTTGCTGTCCCGGGTGCGGGGCAGCAAGGTGACCAGCCGCAAGGAGGCCGTCCGGCTGGCCGTCGAGCACCTGCCGCTGCGCCCGGCCGCGGAACTGCTGGTCGCCGCGTACCGCGTCGAGGGCCAGCACCGCGACGTACGCGCCGCGGCGGTCGCCTTCGCGACCGGCCTGCTGGACGCCGAACCGGTCTGGGACCTGCTCGCCGAGGCCGCCGGGCAGGCGCCGCCGTCCGTGCGCCGCGCCGTCCTGCGGGCCGACCCCGGGCACCTCCCCGAGGCCCACCGGGCCCGCTACGCCCACCTGGTGGCCTCCGTCGCCGCGGCGCCGGACCCGGAAGTCGCCACGCCCGCCCTCGCCGCGCTGTCGCGGTGGGCGCTCTGGGCCCCGGAGACCGCGGACGTGGCCCGACGGGCCGTCACCGACCCGGCGAACCGGGGCGGCTGGCGGGAGGCCGCCGACGCCGTCCGCGCGCTCGCCGCCTCCGGGCTGCCGCACCCGCTCGGCGGCGCCGCCCCCGGCAGCCTGCTGCACCGCACCGTCGCCGAACTCGCCGCCGCCGCACGGACGGAGAACGCTGACGCCGGGGACGACCGGGACGCCGGGAACGGGCCCGACACCGGGGACGACCGGGACCTGCCGGCCCGCCGGAGGCTGGCCCACCTCACCGACCTCCCCGCCGACGACAGCCACCGGCCGCTGCTCGCCGGCGCCGCCGATCTGCTCGCGGCCGACCCCGACCTGGCGGGCATCAGGACGGCCGCGCTGTCCCGGCTCGTGGACCCCGCGGCCGGGCCGCAGGCACTGGAGGCCGCGCTCGGCGCGCTCGCCGAGGCCCACCGGGGCCGGCCGGCGGCGGCCGCACTCACCGCGCTGGCGCTGCTGCGCGACCACGCCTCGGGCCCGCTGCCGCCGCCCGGCACGATCGACGCGCTGGCGCGGACCGCCCGCCGCGACGGGGAGACGGGCGCGGCCGCCGGACTGTTCGCCACGGCGTTGACGGAGGTGTACGGGGACCGCCTCGGCTGGCCCCGGGAGTGGCGGGCCCTCCTGCGCGAGCTGCGCCGCCACTCCTCGGCGGACGTCCGCGAGCGCGCCTTCGCGGCCGTGATGTACCGGGAGTGACCTGCGGCCGAGGCCGGGCGGGCCGGTCCACCGCCCGGCCCCGGCCGTCCGTTCGTCCGCCCGGCCGCCGGGCCGGCCGTTCGTCCGCCGGGCCGTTCGTCCGCCGGGGCTCCCGGTGGGCGGGCTACCGCCCAGCCGCCTCCAGCACCTGCGTGATCAGGGAGACGTCGGCCTTGGGCACCACGATCACGTGCTGCCCGTCGCCCGCCGCCAGGTCGAGGCGGGCCATCTTCGGGTGCGGCGTCCGCTGCTCCGACGGCGACAGGCGGAACGGGCCCCGGAGGCTGACGTTCTCGCCGGTGCGCCGGTTGCGCCAGGTCACCGTGTCGGCCGCGAGGTACAGGTGGCCGGACGCCGCGTGCGGAATGGTCCGCCCCTTGCCGACCGACAGCATCTTGACCGTGCCCAGCGTCGGGCTCGAACAGAACACCTGCAAGGTGGTGCCGGATCGGAGGTCGGCCAGGTCCTTCTCTGTGCTGGGCCGACGGATGCCGAACATCGAGAGCAGGGCGTCGGAAAGGGTTCGGGTTCCCGCGGAGCGGCGGATTTCGGTCGTCATGGCGCAGATCTTCTCAGGGACGGTCGGAAGGCCCGTGACCAGGGTGGTTACCGAGGCGCCGGGCCGGAACCGTCCGACCGGCGCACTGGTCGATCCCCCCCCGTGATGCCTGCTCGAATCGAATGTCCACCGGGGGACGGTCCGGCCCTGGTTATCCGGGAACCGCACGCCGGGAGTGCCGAGCCGGGCGAGCACGACCGCCGCTGACGCCCGGGACGGGACGGCGCTCCGGGCGGTACGGCAGCTGCGGTGGGCCCCGTCGAGACGCAACCCCCCGGTTGCACCCGGTGGTACGACGTGCAACTCTGGAGTTGCACCCGATGGCGGCGATGAAAGGAGCCCTCTCATGAGCGAGGACCGGATCGAACGCGAAACCCTGATCGAGGCATCCCCCGAGCGGGTCTGGTCGCTGGTGGCCGAGCCCGGTTTCTGGGTGGCCGACAAGGCGAGCCTGCCCGGCACCGTGGCCAGGGAAGGCGAGGAGGTGGTGGCGAAGAACCCGGAGTACGGCGACTTCCCGGTGCGCGTGGAGAAGGTCGAACCGCCGACCTACCTGGCCTACCGCTGGGCCAGCGCTTTCCCCGGAGAGGACCTGCGCGAGGACAACAGCACCCTCGTGGAGTTCACGCTGACACCGGAAGGCAGCGGGACGCGGCTGCGCGTGGTCGAGAGCGGGTTCGCGTCACTGGCCGGGGCAGAGGAACTGCGCGGCAAGGCGGTCGAGGACAACACGGGCGGCTGGCGCCAGGAACTCGACGCCCTCAGGACGCGCGCCGAACAGCCCTCGGTGTGACCGTCGAACCCCGAGGCCCGGGCGAGGCGGTCGACACCGTCCTCGCCGCCCTGGCCGACCCGACGCGACGCCGGCTGCTCGACCTGCTCGCCGCGCAGGGCGAGGCCACCGCGACGACACTCGCCCGGCACCTTCCCGTCTCGCGTCAGGCCGTGGTCAAACACCTCGCGGTCCTGGACACCGCCGGGCTGGTGACCTGCGGCCGCACCGGGCGCGAGGTGCGCTACGCGGTGCGGCCCGCGGCGCTCGACGCGACGGCGCGGTGGATGGCCTCGCTCGCCGCCGACTGGGACCGGAGGCTGGCGCGCATCAAGCACATCGCCGAGGCGGCGGAACAGGACCCGCGAACCGGGCGGACGAGCCTTGACGACCCGTGACGAGCCATGGCGACCCGTGACGAGCCGTGACGGGGGAGACCGACACGGTCGGCGTGCTGTACTGCCGGGATGAGCCCCGAACACGACATCGGCCAGGTCATCGCCAACCGTGAACTGGTCTACACCGCCCCGGACGGGACGCGGCGCCCGGTGCTGCTCGAACTCGGGGCGCCCCGCCGTAGTACTCCGGTATGACGGCGGGTCCGGCTCTCCGGTGTGATGATCGCGACGGTATCGGCGGGGGAGTGTGGGGGCACCGACCGAACGAGGCTGAGGAGCCCGAGCATGTCCGCGATCCGCCGTCAGATCACCACCGGTGTCACCACCGCCGTCAGTACCGCGGTCCGGGCCGGTCTGGCGCTGCCGGCCGGTGCGGTGGGGGCCGTGCTGGTGCTGGCCGGGCAGCCGGGGCGGGCGGCCCGGTGGCAGGGGCGGGTGTCCGGCGGCCGGGGCTGGACCGGCGGCCGGGTGCTGGCCCGGGCCGTCCTCGGGCTGCCGCTGGACGCGCTCGCACTGCTGATCACGGGGTACGCGCTGTTCAACTCGGTGCGGAACTTCGGCTACCCGGTCTGGTACCTGGACACGGACTACCACCAGGCCTGGGGCGGGCCGACCATGGCCGGGGTCTGGGCGGTGCACGCGGCGGGCTGGGGGCTGTGCCTGTTCGTGCTGCTGCGCTGGCCGGTGCGGTGGATCGCGCGCGGCCAGCGGGCACTGGCCGCGCGGCTCGTGGACGGCAGCCCGGCGGGCCCGGCCGCCCGAACGGTGCCGTCGGTCTCGGCCGCCTGACCGGCACGGGCCGCTCTCTCCGGACCGCCGGGCGGATCCCGGGCGGTTCCCGTCGGGCCGCAGATTCCGTTCCACCCGCTCAGCGCCGTTGCCCGGCCGGTCCCGAGGCGGTCCCGAGCCGGTCCCGAGCCGGTCCTCGGAAGGTCCCCGGGCAGGCCCGGCGAAAACCGGGTGCGCGGCCGATGCCCGGGCGGCACAATCATCGGCGATGCCTCATCTCACCGCCGATCGGCTACTGGCCGATGTCGAGTCCCTGCCCCACGCCGTGCGTCTGCGCGAGATCGCCCGCACCGCCCACCGTCTCGCGGAACAGGGCCGACTCTCCGCCCTTCTCGACGAGTTGGCCACCGGTGGCCCCTACGAGCAGCGAACCGCCGCGCTCGCGGCCCTGGCCGGTAGGCAACTCCCGTACCTGTCAAATCGGTTGACCGACCCGGATCCGGTGGTGCGCCGATACGCCCACCGGGCGGTGGGTGAACTCCCGGTGCCGGACGAGGTGGTGGAGCAGGCCGTCCGCACCGCCCCCACCGCGGTCCGGGACGAGCTGGTCCGCGCCGTCCTGAAGGCCGGCCGGACGGCGGTGGCCGAGCGCCTGGTGCCCGTCGCCCGGCAGCGGTGGGGGTGCGCCGAGGCGGGGCGGCTGCTGCCGGTCTGCTCGCCCGCGTTCGTGGCACGCGAACTGCCCGGCCTGGCCCATGCCGTCACCTTCACCCGCTCGCTCGGGGAGCGCCACCCGGCAGCGGTGCTGGACGTGGCGGAGCGCCGGCTCGCCGGGTTGCCCCGCACGGAGTGGGCGGGGTTCTGGCGGCAGAACGCCGTCGGGCTGGGCGCCGCCGTCGGCCGGCTGCCCGGGCGGGCACTCGATCTGCTGGAGCGCTACCCCGCCGCACAGTACCGGCCGACCTTTCCCGCGCCGTTGCGCGACCGGCTCGCGGCCCTGGCCGCTCACGACCCGGAGCGGACCGCCCGGCTGCTGGTGGCCGCCGGTCGGAGCCGGCACGATCCGCTGCTGCTGCCCGAACTCGCCCGTCGGCTGGCGGCGGCTCCGCTGCCGCTGCTGGCCGAACTGGCCTACCGCAGCCCCGTCGACCACGCGACGCTGTCGCGCCGACTGTCGCCGACCGCCCGGGTGGCGCTGCACGACGCGGCGGTGGCCGTGTCGAAGGACTACCCCTGCGGGTACTCCGCGGAGGTGATGGCCACCCTGCCCGCGCCGGAACGGATCGCCCGGGCCCGGGCCCGGCTGGCCGAGGCCCCCGAGGACCACGAGGCGCTCGGCCTGCTCGTCCACCTCCCGGCCGCGGAGGCGCTGCCCCGGCTGCTGGCGCAGACCCGGACCGCGGAGTCCTGGGACCGGGGTCACGCCTGGGGCCAGGTGGTGGCGCAGGCCGGAGGGTCCGGCGAGCCGGGCACGGTCAGGGAAGCCCTGGTGCTGCTCCACGGCCTGCGGAACGAACAGGACCAGGTGCGGGGCGAGGCCCTGGCGGCGGTCGCCGCCGTACCGCCGAAGCTCTTCGCGGCCGACGCGGCCGGGCCCTTGGCGCGCCTGAGCGAGGACGCGCTGAGCGCGCGCGACTGCTCGCCCTACACCCGGACCCGACTGGCCCTGCTGGCCTGCTCGGTGCTGGCCGAGCACGCCGGCGGCACCGCCCGGGACCTGGTCGACTGGGCCGTCCGTACGATCGAAAGGACCGGCCTGGCCGGGCCGACCACCCCGACCCGACCGACCCGACCGAGCAGCGCGACCAGGTCTGCCGCCCCGGCCGCCCCTGCCTTCCCGAGGGAGCGGCAGGCGGCGGTGGCGGCCGAGCTGCGGCCGGCGCTGGAACGGTCGACCTCGCTGCTGCTCGCGTTCGTCGACGGACTGCGTCCCGCCTCCCGTCGGCTTCCCCCGGTGGTCGGCCTGCTGGAACGCGTGCCGGCCGATGACCCGGAGTTCGGACGAGCGGTGACCCACCTGCTCGCCGACCCCGCCACCCGTGGGCAACGGGCGGCCCACCTGGTCGAGGCCGATCCCACCGCCGCCGCGCTCCCGGCCGTACGGGCCGTGCTGACCCGGGAGCGCACCGATCTGCTCACCCCGCTGCCCGGCCCGCTGCTCGTCCCCGGCAGCGGTACGCCGGACGGGCTCGCCCCGGCAGCCTCCGACCTCGCCGCCGCCGACCGCTGGACGGACCGTCAGGTGCGGGCCGCCGCCGGCTGGGCGGCCCGCGCGGTGGAGGACGCCACGGCGAGGCCCGAGCACCGGGCCGCCGCCCTGCGGGCCGCCGCGTGGCTGCCCGGCCACGGGTGGGACCTGCTGCTCGGGTACGTCGACTCCGGCGACGCGGTGCTCGCCGAGGCGGCCCTCGCCGCCCTGCCGTGGACGGCGCGGCCCGCCGAGGCGCTGCCCGTGCTGCTCGGGTACGCCGGCGGGGAGCGGGCCCGGGTCGCGGTGTACGCGGCCGGCCGTGCCGCCCGGTTCACCCCGGCGCACGAGCTCGGCCCGGCCCTGGCCCGGATCGTGACCGACCCGACGGTCAAGGTGACCAGCCGCAAGCAGGCCGTCCGGCTCGCCGCCGCCCACCTGCCGCTGTCCGAGGCGACCGCGCTGCTGGAAGCGGCCTACCGGGCCCCGGAGCAGCACCAGGACGTGCGGCGGGTGGTGGTGGAGCAGGTGGTCGCCCGGCCCGCCGACCTCCCGCTCTGGGACGTGCTGGCGGAGATCGCCGAGGGCACCTCCGACCTGCGGACGGTGCTCGCCGGGGAGCTGCGCCCGTACGGGCTGCCGCCGGCGGACCGCCGCCGCTACGCGGAACTGGTCGGCCGGCTGGCCCTGGCCGAGGACGTCATGGTCGCGGGCATGGGCGCGGGCAAGCTCGCGGTGTGGGGACGGTACGCCCCGGAGGCGGTGGAAGCACTGGTCCCCGTGGTCACGGACCTGGCCGAGCGGGAGCGGTGGCGGCCCGCCGCGGAGGCGGTGAGCGCGATCGCCTGGTCGGACGCGCCGCACCCGTTCGGCGGCGTCGCTCCGGGGAGCCTGCTGGAGCGGACCCTGAGCCGGCTGATCGAGGCCGTGCGCACCGGCGGGGGCGGGGCGGCGGACGACGAGAGCCGGGACGAGGCGGCCCGGCAGCGGATCGAGCAGTTCAGCAGCAGGCACTTCTACAGGGTGGAAGTGACGGCCGACAACCGCGCGAGGGCCCGTGCCGTGGGCGCCCTGCTGATGACGGAGCCGTCCCTGGTCCCGCAGGCCGCGCCCCGGTTGTGCCACGCCATCGACCTGGACTCCGCGACCCTCGGCGACGACCTGATCGGGCTGGCAGCCGTGTTGACGGATCGCCCGCTCCTCGCCGGCAAGGTGGCCGAGGCACTGCCTCGGGGCGAGAACCGGACCCCGCCGGGGGAGCACACGGCGGCGGCCGTCCGCCGCTTGACGGAGGACGGCGGCCTGGCCGCCGGGCTGTTCGCGGTCAGGCTGGTGGCCCTGTACGGCCCCGAGCGGGAGTGGTCCCCGCAGTGGCGGGCGGCCCTGCTCGCCCTGCGCCGACACCCGCGCCCCGACGTCCGCGACCGCGCCCTGAGCATCTGGACCGTCCAGGAGTGACAGCCCGCCGGGCCCCGGCCCGGCAGCCGAGAGCCTGGCCCTGAGCAGGCGGGGGAGGACCCCCGGGAGCAGAGGAGCGCCGGTCGTCTCTTCCGCCGCCGAGCTTGAATGAGGCACCCTGACCTGCGAAATAGCAGGTCAGGGTGCCTTTCTCTGGTCCGGATCACTTCCGTCTCCACGAAGACACCTGCCCGGCCACGGTGTCGATGCCGGCGAACTTCGATCTGTTCAACTGTCAATCCCAGAGGCCGAGTTGGTCTGTCAGATCGATTACCTGGAGGTCTTCGCTCGGGCGGCGTCGAGCTTTCGCCGCAGCCGGTAGCGCCGTGCGAGTCGGCGCCGGCACGGGCTGAACATCGTCATGGGCCAGGTGAACTGGAGGTGCACACCCCACAGCCAGGCGAGCGTGTTGCGCGGTTCCGTGGCCAGAGAGCGAAGGGTGCGGCCGATGATGACCGTGCGTGTGGGCCTCACGAGGTGAGCCCCTTCTCGGTCCGACGCGGACGGTCGGGGCCGTAGACGGGAACCAGCTCCGGTGTCGTCCCGGTTTGTTCGATCTCGCTGGGCAAGGTGGTCCACTCGATGCCGCCTTGGCGCGGGCGGAGGTAGACCAGGCCTCCCCTTGTCTCCATGTAGACGCCCTCGCCACCGCGATTGGCGCGGTCCTTGACGACCTCGCCAATCTGCGGCTGGTAGATGCCCGCGTGAGACCGCTTGCGAACCGCCACTACAGCTCCCTAGAGCACCGGCTTTGTGTCCTAGGTCAGAAGGTAGATCAGCGAGAAGCGCTTTCGGCTTGAATGTCGGTGCACTAGTGTGCTCCTGAGTGACTATCACCTCGACTGAGGAGTAGCGCATGGCCAGCCCGAAGACGTTCACCGCGATCGCTGACCACTACCGGCAGGCGATCCTCACGGGCGAACTCGTGTCCGGTGAGAAGCTCCCCACGAACAGGGAGATGTGCCAGCGGTGGAACGTGGCGACAGCAACCGTCAGTAAGGCCTTGAACCAGCTGCTGGTGGAAGGACTCATCAGGACCAGCCCCCGCGGAACCTTCGTGGCGGACGAAGCGACAGCAACCGCAACAGGACGGGATCGGCTGTCGATGGTCCAGCGGCTGAGGTCCAGCCTGATGGAAGGGGAGACCAGCCGGGTGACGGCTGCCGAGTTGGTTGTCCCGCCGTTGTACGTGCAGGACATCTTCAATCTCGACCCCGGCGACCAGCTTGTGCGACGTGAGTACGTCGCGGGCCGGGGCAAGACCCGGACGATGCTGGCGGTGGTCTGGTATCCGGCGCACTTCGCCGCGCTGGTGCCCGACTTGCTTTCGACGGCACCCAGCAAGAATGCGGGGCTCACCGCGAAGGTGCTCGATGCGTCCGGCCGGACGATCACACATGCCCGGGACGACATGCATGCCCGGGAGTGCGATGCCCGGGAGGCATCGGCGCTGGGGCTCCGTGTCGGATCGCCGGTGCTGGGAGGCGTCCACCGCTGGTCGGATGACGAAGGCGTGATCGAGTTCGGTCTCTGGGTCGTGCCGACGCGCGTCACGATCGGCTACGAGTACGGCTTCTGAGTCACTACCGAACGAAAAAACCGCCCCGACCTACTCGGCCGGGGCGGTCTTCTTTGCTTCGAGCGTTCAGAGCGGCGCGAGGAACGGGTTGCCAGTCACGACCGGCTCAGGCCGGGGAGCGGGAGCGGATGCGGGAACCGGCGCGTGGTCCTGGTCGGCCGGTAGATGTCGATGCGGACTACTGTGGCCGGGCGTCCGGGCGGGTGCCCCTGTGTCGGCACCCGTCCGGTCGGCTTCGGGGCCCTGTCAGCTGGTCATTTGAGTTCGACGAAGATGACGTGGGTGTCCGTCGTTCCGATGTTCTCGCCGATGTGGGTCCGGGCGGGCAGCCAGTTGGCCTCGTGGGCCGGCCCCCGTTCGACCTCGACCACGGTGTCGCCCATGGTCATGCGGCGTCGGAAGGTGCTCAGGGTGATCATGACGCTGTCGGGGTGGTGGTGGAGCCTGGTCCTGGCTCCGGGGGTGTCGCGGTACTCGAGCACCCGCACGCGCGCGTTCTCGAAGATGACGCTGTAGAGCTCGGGGTCGGTGACGGTGGGGTCCTGGTCGCTGCCATCTCCTCGGCCGGTCATGCGGCGGCCGCCTTTCGCCCGGGCGGCAACGCGCGCTCCGAAGCCTGGCGCACCACCCTGCGGTGCACGGCGTACGTGCGTGCCGACTCCCGCGCCGGCGTCTTCTCCGGACGCCGGTCACGGCGGATGCACTCGGACAACTCGATGCGCGACAACAACCCCGGGCCTCCGACATGGCCGTGATCAAGAACGAGGCACAGCCTGACGGCGCCGACCGGCCCCCAACCGCGATTGCCCCGAACGCGGGCGCGCCGGTCCTACAACCCCGAACTGGGCCAGACAACCCGTATGAGTGGGGCCGGGAACAGCCGGTACGGACGCCTGCCCCTGAACGGGCGGCGCCCGGTCAGGCGCCGGCGGCGGGTGGCTGGAGCCTCGCCCGGTAGGCGCGCTTCTTGACGAGGGCGCCGCAGGTCTTCATCGAGCACCAGCGGCGGGCGCTCGCGCGGGAGGTGTCGACGAAGGGGGCGCCGCAGTCGGGGTTCGCGCAGACGCGGACGCGGGTGCGGTGCTCCGACGCGCAGAGGGCGATCAGGTCCCGGGCGACCATCGAGAGCACCGCCGTGACCGAGTCGCCGTGCCGGCGCACGGTGGCCGCGTCGGGGGCGAGTTCGGGCACCGAGGTCGGTGCGGCGGCGGCGCGGTTGACGAGCGCGATGTCCTCGGGGGAGGGCGGGACGGCGTCCGCCAGGGCGCGGCCGGTCCGCTGGACCGCCTCGCGCAGTTGCCGGGCGTGGTCCAGATCGGCGTCCGTGCAGGTCGGCGCGGTGCTCGTGCAGGCGCTCTGAACGGCCCAACGGCTCAAGTCCTCGGGGCGGGCCAGCCGTTCGAAGGGCGTGTCCGTGCCGCGGTCGGCCAGGGTGCCGGCGAAGGCGAAGCACAGTCGCGCGTCGTCGAAGCGGAAGTCGGCTTTGGCGCGCTGGCGCCCCTCGCGGCTGCCGCCCTCGCCGCCCGTGCCGCCTGCGTGCTCCGTGTCGCCCACGTGCTCCGGGCCGTCCATGTCGTCCTTCATGTCCACCACTTTATGCGGTTGACATCACTCCGGGCAAACGTCTAGCTTCAAAGTCCACCGCTTGAACCGGTGGACTTTGAACGAGTCACAGCACAAGGAGGCCGCGCCATGCGCGCCGCAGTCATCGAGGAACTCCGCAAGCCGCTCGTCATCCGCGACGTGCCCGACCCCGTCTGCCCGCCGGACGGCGCGATCGTGCGCGTCGGGGCGAACGGCATCTGCCGGACCGACTGGGCCCTGTGGGCCGGGCAGTTCTGGACGGGCGGACCGCAGGTCAAGGCCCCCTTCGTCCTCGGCCACGAGTTCGCCGGCACCGTCGTGGAGGTCGGCCGTGACGTGCGGGGGTGGAAGGACGGCGACCGCGTCATCTTCCCGATGAACCCCGGCGAGGGCTCGTGCGAGATGTGCCGCAGCGGAAACCAGCACGTCTGTGAGCACGTGGACTCACTGGTGCCCGGGGTGTCCTACTGGGGCGCCTTCGCCGAGTACGTCATGGTCCGCTTCGCCGACGTCAACCTGGTCGAGGTGCCGGAGGGCGTCGGCTTCGTGGACGTCGCCGCGCTCGCCTGCCGCTACATGACGGCCTTCCACGGGGTCGTCGACCAGGCACGGGTCCGCGGCGGCGAATGGGTCGCGGTGTACGGCGCCGGCGGCGGCATGGGGCTGTCGACGGTGGAGATCGCCGCGGCGACGGGCGCCAACGTCATCGCGATCGACATCACGCAGGACAAGCTGGACGCCGCCCGCGCGCTCGGCGCGGTCCACACCGTCAACGCGGCCGTGACCGACCCCGCCGAGGCCGTGAAGACCCTCACCGGCGGCGGCGCGCACGTGTCGGTCGACGCCGTGGGCATCGCCGCCGCCTGCCGCAACTCCGTCCTGTCCCTGCGCACCCGCGGCCGCCACCTCCAGCTCGGGCACACCACCGCCGCGGAGAAGGGTGACGTCGCGCTGCCGGTCGACGTCATGATGGTCAAGGAACTGGAGTTCCTGAGCGCCTTCGGCATGCAGGGCCAGCGCTTCGGCACGATGCTCAACATGATCGCCGCCGGCCGCCTCAGCCCCGGCCGCATCGTCTCGCGCACCGTCGGCCTCCACGAGGCGAGCGGGGTCCTGGAGTCCCTGGAGACGTACGGGCCCACCGGTGTCGTCGTCATCGACTCGTTCGACGCCTGAACCACGTGAAGCGCCTGAGCGCCTGAGCGCCTGAGCGCCTGAAGCGCCGGAGCCACCCGAACCACCAGAGCCACCCGAACCGCCTGAAGCGGCTGAACCACCCCCCGAGAGTAGGCACCACCATGCCCGTTTCCCGTCGACTGATGGACCAGGAACTGAGCCTGGCCCTGGACGCGGTCCCCATGACGCCCAACGGCGCGTTCGACCTGACCGACCTCGCCACGACCCGCGCCGCCTTCCGCGCCCAGGCCGAAGCGGCCGCCGACAGTCTGCCCGCCGACCCGTCGGTCACCATCGAGGAGCACCTCGCGAGCCGCGCCGACGGCCCCGACGTGCCGATCCGCCTGCTGCGGCCCACGGCCGCGCCGGGACCGCTGCCGGTGCTGCTCTGGTTCCACGGCGGCGGGCAGGTGCTCGGCTTCGCCGCCCAGGACGACCCGTGGCTGACCCGGCTGGCCGCGAGCCTCGGCTGCGCCGTCGCCGTCGTCGACTACCGGCTCGCCCCGGAGACGCCCGCCCCCGGCGCCGCCGAGGACGGCTTCACCGCCTACCAGTGGCTCGGCCGCGAGGCGGACGCCCTGGGCCTGGACGGCACCCGCGTCGGCATCGCCGGCCAGAGCGGCGGCGGGGGCATCGCGGCGGCCACGACCCTCCTGGTCCGCGACCGCGGCGGCGTGACGCCCCTGTTCCAGTCGCTGACGTATCCGATGCTCGACGACCGCAACCGGACCGCGTCGAGCCACGAGATCACCGACATCGGCATCTGGGACCGCTCGACCAACCTGCTGGCCTGGGAGGCGATCCTGGGCGAGCGCGCCGGCACCGACGACGTCTGCCCGTACGCGGCCCCCGCCCGCGCCGACGACCTCGGCGCCCTGCCGCCCACGTTCATCACCGTCGGCGACCTCGACTGCTTCCGGGACGAGGACCTCGACTACGCCGCCCGGCTCCGCGCCCAAGGTGTCCCGGTCGAGCTCCACCTCTACCCCGGCGCCTACCACGCCTTCGACGTCATCGCCCCCGGCTCCCGGCTGGCCGCCGCCTTCCACCGGACCTGGTCCGACTACCTCGCCCGCCAGTTCGCCCGCCGGGTCGTCGCCGAACCGGCGGCCGCCTGACAGCGGTTCCCCGGGCACCGGCCCCGCCGCACCGAACCGGTGCGGCGGGTCCTGGCGTCACCCGGTGTCATCCGGTGTCATCCGGCGTCGGCCGGTTCCTCGGCCGTTTCCCCGCCCGGGAGTTCGCCCGGGAGTTCGCCTGGCAGGTAGCCGTAGCCCGCCCGGCCCGGCACCGCCCGGGCGAGCGCCGTCAGCAGCGCGGCCGGTGGCGCGGCGAAGACCCCGGGGTAGTCGCGTTCGCCCAGCTCCGGCCGGACCGGCCAGGCCAGCCGCTCCCGGTCCAGGTCGTACCGCGCGTCCACGCCCTCCCGGTTGCCCCGGGCGTCCAGGCGGGCCCAACGCCCATCCAGGTGAACGGCGTTGAGGGCGTGCAGGACGAATCCGCCCTCGCCGTCCTCCAGCCGCTGGTAGCACAGGCCGGCCGGCAGGCCCTGCGCCCGCAGCAGCGCGGCCAGCAGGTGGGACTTGCCGTGGCAGATCGCGTTGCCCGCGGCCAGGACCTCGGAGGCGCGGAACGCCCCGCTGTACGTGCCCGCGTCCGCGGAGTGCGCCACCCGGTCGCGGACGTGGTGGAACGCGGCCCGTGGTGTGGCCAGTTCGACGGCCAGCCGGCGCAGCCCGGGGTGCCGGTGGTCGATCACCCCGTCCGCGGTGAGGTAGGCGGTGAGGTCGTCGGTCTCCGGTCGAAGGATCATGCCGTCCACGATGCCGCGCCCACCGCCCGCCGCGTGCGTGATTCCGCCCCTCGGACAGGGCCGGGGGGCGGAGTCAAGCACGAACCGGCGTCAGTGGTGCCCGCACCCGCAGGGCCGGAACCCGAAGTCGAGGGTGTGGTCGTTCTCGCCCGGCCCGCCGGTGGTCAGCGCCCGTTCGGGATACCGCGTCCCCGGCGGGGCGACGCCCTTGGAGTCGACGAAGGGGTTGTCGCCGACGTCGTGCCTGGTGGCCACCCACCGGTACAGCGGGCCGCCCTCGGCGTAGTCCGACGGCTGGTCCAGCCGGATCGTGTACGCGGTGCGCGGGGCGAGCCCGCCGTCCACGTTCGAGTCGTCGAAGTAGTACTCGCCGCGCGCCGTCGTGAGCGCCGTCCCCACGAGCCGGTCCGACCCGTCGTACAGGTGGACGGTGACACCCGGCGCGGGCAACTGGCCCGGCTCCTGGATCCCCGTGCGCTCGGGGTCGTACCAGACCCGGTTGCCGATCTGCAGCGGCGCCCGGTCGCACAGCACTTCCAGGTCGCCCATCGAGGCGCCCTTGCCGAACGGCGCGGGGACGTCCGCCGGGTTGAGCCGCAGCCCGGACACCGGGTCCTGCCCGCCGTCCGCCCGCCGCAGGAACGACGTGCCGTAGCCGTAGGCCGTGCTGTTCGGGTCGAACCCCGAAGTCGCGATGGTGGTCTCGACCTTGGACAGCGCCATCCCGGCGTAGGCCGCGTTGTGGTGGAAGCCCATCCGGCTGGTGTCGAAGAACCGGGTGCCCCGGGGCGAGAGCCCGCAGCCGTTGTCGGTGTCCATCACGAAGGTGCCGCCCGCCGGGCACGCCTTGTTCAGGTCACCGCCCGACAGGACCTCGCCGACCGCGCCGCCCGCCGCCGCCTGGCCCGTCGCCCGGTCGGCGAGGCGGTCGCGGAAGGACAGCAGCATCGAGCCGTCCGCCTCGAAGCCGACCTCGCCCAGCTCGGGCTCCGGCTGGGCGCGGAAACCGGAGCAGGTCAGGCCGTTCTGTGTGGTCGGGTAGGTGTCCGTCCACGGGAACCAGCCCGCGCCGTCGCACGGGCCCGCGCCGACGGTCGACTGGCGCGGGTAGTCCAGCGGCTGGTCCAGCACGGCGGGCCGGAACCGGCCGGTGGCCGGGTCGAAGGGCAGGACCACCGCCCGCAGGTCCGACGCCAGGCCCGTCGACTCGCCCGAACAGACCCCGCCGAGGTAGCCCGTCCCGTCCTGGAAGCCCAGCCCGAACGGCCGCCAGTCGCCCGCCGAGGGGCAGCCCGGGTCCGGCACGGGGTAGACCGCCGTCGGCGCCGACGCGCTCGCCGCGGTGGCGTCGTAGCGGTACAGCCGGCGGTCGTTGAGGTTGACGACGAACAGGTCCCGGCCGTCGTCCGTCACCTTGAGCCCGCCCAGGCTCTCCTTGCCCGGCACCGCCAGGAACGCCTCGTCCGCCCCCGGACCGTGCGCCGTGGCCCCGGCGTCCGGGACGGTGGTGAACAGCGTGGTCCGCTGCCGCGCCGGGTCGGTCACGTAGATCCCGCCGGCCCCGCCCGGGCCGTAGGCCGTGGTGCGCTTGGCCGTCGCCGAGGAGAACACCCGCCGGTCGGCCCGGTTCCACGCGACGCCGAACAGCGCACCGGTCTGCGCCCCGGTGGCGAGGTCCGTGGCGTGGGCGTCCACGCCGTCCTGCCCGCGCGCACCGTACGGGAACGACACCAGCGTGCGCTGCGCACCGCCCTGCCAGGCGGTGTTCTGGCAGGCCGTCACCAGCGGCGCGTTCTTCTGGCAGTAGTCGCCGGGGCTCCACAGGCCCGTGGTGTACGAGATGTTCGCGCCGTTCGAGAGGTCGACGAACTCCTCGTTGGAGCTCAGCCGGTCCGGCGCGCCGTCCAGCCCCTGCCGCGAGGCGAAGGCGGGGAACAGCACGCCCGGTCGCGGGTTCACCACCTGCACCCGGTAGCTGCCGGCGGGCCGCAGCCTGCGCGGCGGTGTCAGCGTCACCGTGCCGTCGGCGGCCGTGGTGCCCTCGACGTGCGTCCGGTTCCGGCCGGTGAGCGTCACCCGCACGCCCGCCAGCCCCGGTTCCAGCGCGGGCGTCCACGTGCCCGTGGCGTCCACGGCCCGGACCACCCGCACCGTCACCGTCCCGTCCCCGCTCTGCGGGAACGCGGCCGGCGCCGGCAGCAGCCCGCTGCCGGCCAGCGCGACGCCGATGACCGCGGCCCGCGCGACGTACGTCCGTCGTCTTCTGATCCCCACCAGGGCCCCACTTTCGTGCCAGCGGGCACATGCCCGATCCGGACAGGACCCCCAGCAGAGCGGCAGGGCGGCCCTCCGGGCCCCGCTTCGGGCCGAGTTCACCGGTGCGGGTGACGGAGGACGGGCCGGAAATCGCATCAGGTTCGGATTCCGCCTCACTAGTTCGCATACGACGGGCGGGGGTGCGGCGGCCCGCGCCTGTCGCTACGCCCCCGCGCCCCCCGTCCGGCCGGCCTCCGCGACCCGCGCCGGAGCCCGTCCGGTGGCGGGGGACCCCCCTCGAAAACACGGATACCCACGATCGACTGACCACGGACAAGATGGGGACGAACGAGCCGGTCGCGGCGGCGAACGCCCCGCGCGGACGGCCGTCCCCATCCGTCGACCACCCATGGAGTGGCCCGTGCGTTCCCTGTCAGTCAAGCGTGTCCTGTCGGTAGTCGTCCCCGCGCTGGTCGGCCTCGCGCTGTTCCCGTCCGCCGCCTCGGCGGACGCCCCCGCGACCGTGCTGTTCAACCAGTTCTCCCAGCGCTGTCCGGACGCGGCGAGCGGCTACCAGGACATGCACCCCTGCGCCCCGTCGGACAACCCCGGCATGTGGGTGATCAGCAGGCTCGCGCCCAACCGGTACCGGATCACCGACGTCCGCGACAGCGGCGCCTGCCTGACCTCCGCCGACGCGCCGGTCGTCCAGCGCTGCTCGCTGTCGGACTCCAGGCAGGACTGGGACATCACCCGGTACGAGCCCGAGCCGGGGCGCTACGGCCTGATCGGCATGCGGATCAAGAACGCGAACGGCTGGTGCCTGGACAACACCGAGAAGACGTTCGGCGGCTGGAAGATCACCCAGGGTCCGTGCCTCGACGACACCCACCAGCAGTGGGACATCCACCGCTCGACCTACGAGGCGCTGTGGGGAAGGCCGCTGCACACGCCGGCCTGACCCTCCGGCAGACAGCCGGGCCGATCCGCCCGGCACCTCCGAGGGCCCGCCTCCCGCACGCCGGGGAGCCGGGCCCTCTCCCGCGCTCCGGTCCTCTCCCGTGCTCCGGTGCGGTGTCCCGGCGGCAGGCGCCGCACGCCGGGTTCGAGGAGCCGGGAGCCGGCCGGCGTCATGCGGGCAGCCAACGCGGCCACCAGCCGGGGACATTGCCGGCCGGGCACAGGCCGCTGTCGCCGGCCGCCCCGGGGACGGTGCCGAGCCAGGCGAACTGGAGCCAGGCCATGGCGACGAGGGCGAGTGCCGTGGCGGCGGCGGGCGCGAGCGAGGAGATCCGACCCCGGTCCGACCTGCGGACGGTGACGTACACCGCCCCGTACGCGGCGAGCGCGACGGACATCCCCACGGCGATCGAGAGGGGGAGTTCGTAGTGCCGGACGCTTCCCCAGTCCCGGTGCTCCTCCCGGTAGGAGCCGCAGTACCTGCGCGCCGCGTCCGCGAGCGCCCACGACCCGGCCCCCGCGGCCATCCCGGTGAGGGCTGTCAGACAGCCGGGAACGCGGCCTTTGCCCGAGGGTTCGTCCACCCTCCCCAGGACGCGCGGCGGCGCGACGCGGTTCCCCTGCGGCCGGGCCGGCGGTCGGCGCCGGCCGTGGAGGGCGGACCGCCCCGGGTGCGAAGTCCCGGCCGGACGCCCTGAGGCCGACTCAGTGATGTGTCGACGACGCGTCGGCCGGGGGCGCCGGGAGGGGCGGGCATGGTCCTTCGGCTGGTGCCATCGAAGGGGACGTCCCGGCGAGCTCCCCGGCGAGCTCCCCGGCGTGCGTACCCCCGGCTCCCCGCGTCCCACGTTCAGCGCAGGACGGCGAGTTCGGCCACCACGGCGCGGTGGTCGCTGCGTGGCAGGGCGTGCTCGGAGACGTCGACGGCGGTCAGTGCGGGCCCGTGCAGGACGTGGTCGATCTGGATCACGGCCGGGACGCGGTAGTCGGGGTGGTCCTGGGGCCAGGTGGGGAAGAGGCCGGCGCCGAGCTCCTCGTGGGTGTCGGTCAGGCCGGTGCCGATCAGGTCGCGCATCGGCTTGTGGTCGAGGGTGGCGTTGAAGTCGCCCAGCAGGACCGCGTTGTGGTTGCGTCCGGGTGCGGCGGCGCGCAGGTCGTGCAGGTCCTCGGCCCAGCGGCGGGCGTCGCCGAGCGGGTAGTAGGTGTGGACGGCGACGAGCTGCACCGGGCGGCCGCCGACGTCGACGGTCAGGTTGGTGGTCGGCCAGGCCGGGTCGGCGGTGGAGCCGACGGGCAGCCGGGTGTAGAGCGCGGTGTCGGTGCCGGCCGGCCGCTCCCGGTGGGGCAGCAGGGCGCGGATGCCGGCCGCGTCCAGCGCGTCGGCGGCGGAGTCGCTCTGCTCCTCGACCGCGAGCACGTCGATCCGCTGGTCGCGTACCAGGTCGACCAGGGACGTCGGCGAGACCTGCCCCATGAAGTTGTTGCTGGTCGCCACCCGCAGCCGGGGCGCGTCGGCGGGCGCGTCGGCCCCGTCCGGGACGAACCGGGGTACCAGCCACCACAGTTGCAGCACCACCAGCGCGGCCGCGACCCCGGTCAGCCACCGTGCGCGCAGCACCGCCACCACGGCCAGCAGCAGCACGCTGAGCAGCGCCGCGTACGGCAGCCCGGCCATCGGCAGGGCCAGCACCGTGCCGTCGTCCCACCCGAGCAGCCGCACCGCCGCGAGCCCGGCCGGGCCCAACAGCAGCACCCCGCACCCGACCAGCGCGGCGAGCCGCCGACGGCTCCGGCCGGCGGGCGGCGCGCTCTTCGACGTACGGTCCGTCACGGTGCTCCTTCCAGGGCGGCGGCCGGCAGCCGTGATCACCAGCCGCCGTCGTGAAGGACGGACGCCCTCGCCCGGGCCCCGGTTCCGCGCCACCGGCCGGAGCCGGTCCCGGCGTGCTGCGAACGCCGACGCCCCCGGCCGGGACAGCCGGGGGCGTCGGCGTGTTCGGGCGCGGCACCGGTGCGGTGCCGACGATCGGACCGCTACCGGACCGCTACTCGACCGCGCGCAGCGCGTTGACGATGCCGAAGCCGTAGAACCCGTTGACGCGCTTGCCGCCCGCGCAGACGGGGTCCGCGGTGCCGTCGCCGTGGGGGGCGGCCGGGCCGGCCGGGCACCCCGGGTTGTCCGCCTGGGCCTTGAGCAGTGCCTGCAACTGGGCCGGAGTCGCCTCCGGGTGGGCGGACTTCAGCAGCGCGGCCACACCGGAGGCGTGCGGAGTGGCCATGGAGGTGCCCTGCTCGTAGCCGTACTGGCCGTTCGGCAGCGTCGACAGGATGCCGCCCTCCCCGGACGGTGTGTCCGAGGCCTGGTACCGGTCGCCGCCCGGCGCCGCGACGTCGATCACGCCGAGGCCGTAGTTGGAGTAGTACGCCTTCGCGCCCGTGGCGCCGGTCGCGCTGACCGTGACGACGCCCGGCAGTTGCGCGGGCAGGTCCCAGCACCTGTGCGGGTCGACCGTCCGGCTCGCCGGGGTGGAGTCGTTGGGGCTGCCACCGTCGGTGAAGCCGTCGGAGGCCAGGTCGTGGTCGGCGTTGCCGGCCCCGGCGACGTTGAGGGTGCCCTTGCGCTGCGCGTAGCGCTGGGCGCGGTCGACCGCGTCGACGATGGCCTTCTGGTCGGGGTCGTCCAGGCAGTTGTACTGCCACGGGTCCACGTAGTAGCTGTTGTTGGTGATCTGCACACCGTGGTCGGCGGCGAACACGAAGGCGCAGACGACGCTCTCGGCGTAGATCAGCTGGCGGGGGGTGGGCTGGGAGACGGTGATGCCGGAGACCTTCACCCCGGGGGCCACGCCCGCGACGCCGATGCCGTTGCGGGCGGCGGCGATCGTGCCCGCCACGTGAGTGCCGTGGAAGTAGTTCGCGTCCACCGGCCGCCAGGAGCCGTACGTGGTGTCGGCCTTGCCACTGGCACAGTTCGCGGACTGCGAGGGAGAGAAGTTCGGGGCGAGGTCCGGGTGGGTGTCGTCGACGCCGGTGTCGATGACGGCGACCGTGACGTCCCTGCTGCCCGGGTCGATCTCCGCGGCCTTGTCCGCGCCGATCGCCCGCAGGGCCCACTGCTCGGCTTCGAGGGGTTCGGTGCCGCTGCCGGACGCCTTCGCGATCGTCGCGACCTCGGCCTCGGAGAGGCGCCGCACGGCACCCGCCTCGGTGGCCCCCGCCGCGCTCAGCGGCGCGGTCCGCGTGGCCCCCGCCGACTCCACGCCGCGCACCGCGCGCAGCCGCTTGCCGAAGCCGGGGTCCGCCGAGTGGGCGACGATGACGCCGATCCCGCCGTACGTGACGACGACGGTGCCGCCGGCCGCGGTGATGGCCCGTTGCACCTCGGCGATCGTGCGGTGGTCGGTCCTGGTGTTGACGACGTACGACAGGGGGTGCGCGTCCCCGGCCTGCGCGGCGGACGGTATTCGGGGCGCCGCCGAGGCCGGTGCGGGGAGGAAGCCGAGCGAGGCGGTCAGCGCCAGCGCGACCGGGACGGCCAGGCCGAGCCGGAGTAAGGAACGTCGTCGAGTCATGTGCTCTCCACATCATCCGGGTGGGGGACCCGCCCGACGGCAGGGTGCCGGCCGGGCGGGCGCGTGGGGGTGGTACGGGAGTAAAGCTGTCCACCGCCTCGCCCCGGTATGCCGACCGCGACCAGGACGGTCCGCAGGGCGGGGTTCCCGCACCGGCCCCGGCCCCGGCCACCCGCCGGGCCCGCCGCTCCGCGTCGAACCGGAGGACGCCCCTTCGGCAACTCCCCCCGGAACGCTGCGGCTTGGTCGCCAGGACGAAGCCGGCCGCCCCGGAAATCGCCTGGGCGACCGGTCCGTGCCGTGAAAGGATGCCGGTTCAGGACAGGGGAGACGGGGCGTCATGGGGCTGGACTACAGCTACGAGATCTTCACGCCCCCTCGGAACGTCGCGAGGACACTGAACCGGCTGGCCGAGCTCGCACCCCAAGGCCGCGACACACCACCGCTTCCGGTGACGCTGCCGAGCGGCGAGCGGCTGACCGTGCCGTTCACCTCGAAGTTCACGAGCGAACCCGTCGACTGCTCGGCAGGTGGCACGCTCGAACTGGACACCTCGATCGCCATCGGTGTCGACGACGCGATGCGCGAGTTCTTCCTCGGCGATTTCGACAGGGCCGACGAGCGGGGACGGGTGTCGGTCGGGTACGTCTACCTGTCCGTCAGGTTCTCGCCCGCGTGGCACCCGGACTTCGCGTCGCTGCAGTTCACGGCTGCCACCTCCGGCATGAGCCGGATGTTCGCGCGGTCCGCGAGCGTCAGA
The DNA here is from genome assembly GCF_042796115.1 of Kitasatospora sp. NPDC056446. NCBI lineage: Bacteria > Bacillati > Actinomycetota > Actinomycetes > Kitasatosporales > Streptomycetaceae > Kitasatospora > Kitasatospora sp. NPDC056446. The sequence goes on from NZ_JBHTRF010000069.1 coordinate 31,011, forward strand.
AAGGTATTCACCGACCTCACCGCCGCCACCGGTGGTGTGTGCTGCCTGCTCGACACCGAGACCGACGTCTTCGACATCTGCTGGCTCAACGGCGAGACGGTCAGCGGCGAGACCGTCCCGGGCCCCCGCTTCCCGCGCTTCCACGATCTCGTCGCCGCCTGGCGCGAGCCGGCGGGGTAGCACGGCAACCACGCCTGCGGGGGGATGCGCGGCAGCCGAGTCGGCCGCGGCGCCCCTGAGCCCCGGCCCTCGCCGGGCCGGCCCGGCTCGCCGGCGGCCGCCTGCTCGGGCGCCCGCTGCCGGGAGGCGCCGCAGCGCTACCCTATGTGGAGTTAGCCAACACCATGGGACTATGAGGGGGTTCAAATGAGACTTGTCCTGGAGGGCGTGTCCGAGGCCCTGGCGCGTGAGCTCTTCGCGCTGCTGGGCAGGCACGGGGCGGCGCCGGTGCTCCAGGACGCGCAGTGGACCGTCACCAGGGCCGCGCAACTCCTGCGGGACCTGCCGGCCACCGCCGTGCAGATCATCCGCCTCGCCGCCGAAGGCGAGGGCTGGGTCGCCTCCGAGCACCTGCGCGGCCCCGATGGGTCGGAGTCCCTGCGCGGTCGGTCCGGTGCGATCACCAAGGCCGTCAACCGGGGTGCCGCCAAGAAGCGCTGGCCCGTCGGGATGCCGCAGCCCGTCGAGGCCCAGTACGACCCCGAGAACCCCTCCTACCAGCGCACGACGGGCTACGTCATGAACGAGGACCTGGTCCCCGTCTTCAAGGCCGCCCTGGCCCGCATCGACCGGGAGGCGGCGGAGCTCGCCACCGCGACCGTCACCGCGGAAGGCGGCGCCTGATGGACCGCAAGGCATACACCGCCGAGCTCGCCGGCCTGCGCGAGCTGCGGGCCGGGATCACCTCTGCCGAGAAGCAGGTCGCCGCAGCGCAGAAGGAGCTGGACAAGCTCACCGCCCAGCGTGCGCGCCGGGTGGCCGGGCTCGCGGCGTACGAGGGAGCGAAGGCCGACGCCGTCGCGAAGGCCTCCGGGCTGTCGGTCGGCGACGTGGTGCGGATCGCCCCGCTGCTGGACCCGACCCCGGCCGCCGTCCGCGCCGCCACCGCCGCGCCCTCGCCCGTCCAGGCGCCGCCGGCGCCGGGGCCGGTCGCCGAGCCGGTCGCCGAGCCTGCGGTCGCGCTCGCCCCGGTGCTGACCCGCCCCGCCGCCGTACCCGAGCCGCCGGCCCCGGCGGCCCCGGCCGCGACCCCGACCGAGGTCGAGGCCGAAGACCAGGCCGTCGCCGGGCAGCCCGCCCCGGCCGCTCCCGCCGCCCCTGTCGCTGCGCCGGCTGTTCCGGCGGCCTCGGTCGCTTCGGTCGCTTCGGTCGCTGCCGTGCCCCGTCCGGCAGCGGAGGCCGGGCCGCGCGAGCTGCCCGCCCTCCCCGAGGGCCCGGCGGGTGCCCGGTTCGAGGCCGTCACCACGGGCCTGCTCTCCAAGCGCCCCAACTTCGTCCAGCAGGCCCGCAGCACGGTGTTCCTGGACGCGGCCGCCGGGATGCTGGCGGTCCGCGACCAGATGGTGCGGCTCGACCTCGGCGCCCGCACGCCCGGCGAGATCCTGGACGCCGTCCTGGCGACCGCGCCCGGCACCGAGCGGATCTACATCACCGCCGGTGCTCCCTGGCACGACGGCGCGGAGCGCTACAGCACTCTCAAGGACGCGGTCGCGGCCTGGCTGAACACTCCGTCGGAGCGGTGGACGACCGCCGTCGGCGCGGGCCGGGACAAGCTGGCCGGGCACTTCGTGCACCAGCGCCAGCCGGTCGGCCGCTACGCCCCCGCGGCCGCGCCGGACAGCGGCAGCACCGAGATCCGCAGCATGGGGGAGTGGTTCGACCCGGACGGCGCCGACGTCGTGACCTGCCGTCAGGCGTTCACGCTGCTGTGGCAGGCGCTGCGCCGCCACTGGGACGACGCCGTGCTGATGGGCTCGCCGTCGCAGACGGGCCGGGACCTGTGGTCGCGCACCGTCCCGACCACCGGCAAGTGGGCCGGGGGCTACCCGGTCCTGTCCGAGGAGTTGCGGGGCCTGCTGCACGCGACCGGCGGCCAGGGCCGCACCGAGCTGATCCTGCCCCCGCGCGTCCCGGAGCGGCTGCCGGCGCTGGTGGAGTACGACCGCACCTTCGCCTACGCGAAGCACCTGTGGAAGTCCCCGGTCGGCACGCCGCGCCGCATCACCGCTGCGGCGTTCTCGGCGATGTCCGAGCAGGAGCAGACGAAGGCCCTGATGTCCTGCTCGCACTGGAACGTGCGCGTCACCGTCCCCGCCGGCTGGAACCACGTCGGCCTCCTCCCGGCGCCCGTCACCGGTGACCGCGCCTGGGTCTACCCCTCGGAGCCGGGCGCGACGTTCACCACCTGGGCGGGCGGCGCGGAGGTCCACCTCGCCCTGTCCAACCACCTGACGCCGTGGAGGATCGAGATCCTCGGCGGCCTCCTGTTCGAGGACGGCAAACCGCTCGACGACTGGGGCAAGCGCCTCAAGGCCGCCTGGGCGGACCTGACCAACCTCTCCCGCGTCCACGGGGACGAGCGCCGGCGCACCGCCGCCTACCTCGCCTCCCGTGCCGTGCGCAGCGTGCTGCTGTTCGGCCTCGGCGGGTTCGCGCAGCGCCCGCGCCTGGTCTCCGGCACCACACCCGTCGGCGAGGCCCTCCCGGCCGGGGTCGAGATCCTCGGCCAGGACGACGCCGTGGTGACCTGGCAGCGGCAGGCCGGCTTCTCCCGCGACCCGTACGCGCACCCCGAGTGGGCGGCCTACGTGTGGTCGGGGGCGCGGGCGGCGCTGCTGGACATGAAGTACCGCCAGGGCAAGGACGTCATCGGCCACGCCGGTGCCCTGCACGCCAAGCCCGGCACGGTCGTGTACTTCGGCACCGACGGCATCGCCCTGACCGAGCGCCAGCCCTGGCCCTACCGGGGCGAGCCCGGCGACTACCTGCTCAAGGGCCACCTCACCGGCCCGGTCGAGCACCCCACCAGCCAGGACGAGTACCTGAAACTGCGCGGCCAGGGCCGCGCCGAACTCGCCGAGAAGGGAACTGAGCAGCAGTGAGCCCGGCCGACCCGGACAACCCCAACGAGGCCGCCCGCCTCACCCAGGAGCTGCTGGACGCGGGCTACACCAAGCGCCAGGTCGCCAGGGTGCTCGGCCGCGACGCCTCGCTCGTCTCCCAGTTCTTCACCAAGGGCAAGGGTGCGGCGTTCGTGGACGCGCTGCGCCAGGTGGTGCGGGCGGTGCGCGGCGGCGAGCGGGACCCTGAGGCGCTGGCCGGGATCGCGGAGGCGAACACCACCCGGCGCCGCACCAGGACGGGGCAGAAGGCCCGGGTGCGCGGCAAGGACACCGTCGGCGAGGCGGGCGGGTCGATGGCCGGCCGCGCGGGGAGGCAGGCCATCAGGTCCGGCGCCTCCCACCTCGCGCCCGTGGTCCACGAGACCGGCCGGGCGGGCGGCCGTCTCGCCTTCACCGTCCGGATGAAGGCCGACCAGTACGTCTACAGCGCGGGTTCGGAGAAGGACTCCGGCGGCATCCGGCGCGGCTTCGTCCCGCGCTCCGACGGCACCGAGGAACGCACCTACGGCTCCGCCTCCAGCGGCGGCTTCGACGCCGCCGAGTGGTCCCGGCGCGTCGCCGACCACCACGGCGACGTCACCGAGGCCATGAAGGAGTGGCTGGTGGAGACCGGCCGCGCCGTCGCGGACGCCGACATCCAGTACCTCGAAGTCCGCGCTTGGGTGCCCGGACCGTGAACATACCCATCCAGCGAGGCGACGGGACGAGAAGCACGTGATGACGCAAGAGTGGGACTGGTCGTCCCTCGAGGTTCTGGGCGGTACGGCATGGCCGTCCTCCCGGACTCCCCGGTACCTGGAGCGGCTGGTCGCCGGCGGCCCGGAGGAGAGCCACCGCGCCCGTGCGGTCCTGTACTGCGAGGTCGCCAACCAGGGACAGCTCTACACCGCAGCCGCGCCGTGCGTCGACTTCATCACCGGCCACGTCCGTGCGGGCGGACGGCCGAACACCGCCGCGCTGAGCCTCCTGGAGGAGATCCTCAACGCCAGGGACCCTGGCTCGACCGTGGTTGTCGACGGCAGGACGGTCGACACCGCCGCGTACTGCCGGGCGCGGATCCTGGAGATCGTCCCCGAGATCCTGCGCACCGCGAACCCGGCCGACCCCGACCACTTCCGCGGGGTCTGCTTCCTCGTCCCCCAACTCGCCGACTCCGCACCGCAGATCCTCGACTTCCTGCGCGGCCACGCCTTCGGACGCTTCGTCGGTGCCCGGAAGCCCGCCCTCGAAGCGCTGGAGGAGGCCGAAGAGGTCGTACGGGACGGCCATAGCCCCTGACGACCCGGGTCCTACACAGCTCGCCCGGCCCCGGCCGGACGGAACCCGCAACATCCGAGTCCGGCAGAACAGGAATCGCACCGCCGTGGACACCACGATCACCGCCACCGCTGTCGAGGACATCCCGGCCGGGCCGGGTGCCGCTGCCCCGGTGCTCTCTCAGCAGCCGGCCGCGCCGGTGAACCCGCTGCCGCTGCACGGGTTCCAGAAGGAGGCGGTGGCGGCCGCCGTGCGCGAGGTGAAGGACGGCGGCCGGGCGACGGTGGTGGCGGCGACAGGCTCCGGGAAGACGCTGATCGCGGCCGGCTGCGCCCGGCGTCTGGCGGCCCGGGGGCGGGTGCTGGTGCTGGTGCCGACGATCGAGCTGCTGGAGCAGACCGCGGCCTCCTGGTCGCTCCAGGGCGGCCGTCGGGGCCTGGCGGTGGCGGCGTGCTCCCGGGAGGAGGCGCTGGAGAGCGCGGAGGCGGGCGGCCGGGTCCACGCCCGGGTGACCACCCAGGCCACGCGGATCGCGGACCTGGTCGGCGCCGCGCAGCCGGGCACGCCGGTCACCGTGTACGCCACGTACGCGAGCCTGGAGCGGATCGTCCAGGCCCACCAGCTGTTCGCCCTGCCCGCGTGGGACCTGGTCGTCGTGGACGAGGCGCACCGCACGGCCGGATCGCAGGGCAAGGCCTGGGCGGCCGTCCACGACGACGACCACGTCCCGGCCGTCAGGCGGCTGTACTTCACCGCCACCCCGAAGATCGCCGACGACACGAGGGCGACGGCAGGGCCGGCCGGCCTCACCGCCGACGCCGACGGCCGGGAGCTGCCCGCCCTCTGCTCCATGGCGGACACCCGCGTCTACGGTCCGACCGTGTTCACCTGGACCCTCGGCCAGGGCATCGAGCACGGCTACCTCGCCGACTACCGCGTCCTGGTCCCCGTCGTCACCGACGAGGACCTGCGCGACCTGCTCAACCTGCCCGCCGTCGCGGACCTGCGCTCGCAGAGGTCGAATGAGGAACTGCTGCGCCTGGCGTTGCAGATCGCGGTGCTGCGCGCGGTCGCGGACCTGGAGCTGCGCCGGGTCATCACGTTCCACTCCCGGGTGTCGGCGGCGCGGGAGTTCGCGAGCACGCTGCTGGAGACCTCGGAGCTGCTGGAGGACGCGGACCGCGCCGAGCGGCTGTGGGCGAAGGCCGTGGCCGGCACCGACCGGCTGCGCGAACGCCGGGCCGCGTTCGCCGAGTTCAAGGCCCACACCGGCGAGGACGGCGAGGAGTGCGGCATCCTGTGCAACTCGCGCCTGTTGACCGAGGGGATCGACGTCGCCGCCGTGGACGCGGTCGTCTTCGCCGACCCCAAGTCGAGCGTCATCGACATCGTCCAGGCCGTCGGCCGCGCGCTGCGCCAGTCCTACCGGCAGGGCAAGGTGAGCTGGGTCGTCATCCCGGTCTACCTGCCCGCCCCCGGGGCCGGCGACGACACGGCCACGGCCGACCCGGCCGAGGTCCGCGACGCGGGGGAGGCCGTGAAGGCGGAGGCCGACACCGAGATCGAGGCCGGTTCGTTCCGGACGATCTGGCGGGTCCTGCGCGCCCTGGCGGCCCACGACGCCCGGGTCGTCGGCCGGATCACCGAACTGCGCGCCCATCGCTCCCAGTCCCAGCCCACCACCACGAGCACGGCGCAGGCCGACGGGGACAGCGCCCAGGACGCCGAGGGGACACAGCAGCCGGAGCCGGTGAAGCCCCCGGCCGACGACTGGCTGCGGATCGACGCCCGCAGGCACGCCGCGCAGATCCTGCGGACGGTGAAGCTGCGGGCGTTCAACCCGCGCGCCACCGAGTGGCAGCGCATGCACGCCCTCGCCGCCGCCTTCCACGCCGGGCACGGCCACCTCGACCCCACCGACAAGACCGCCCATGGTGACCTGGTGAGCTGGCTGGACCGGCAGCGCTACCTCAGGGGCGCCGGCCTGCTCTCCCCGGTCCGCGTCAACGAACTGGACGCCATCGGCATGATCTGGGACAAGCACGCGCACTCCTGGGAACGCGGCTTCGCCTACGCCCGCGCCTGGGCCGCCCAGCACGGCCATCTCGCGATCCCGGCCGCCGAGAAGTTGGACGGCTACGCGGTCGGGGCGTGGACGCGCCGCCAGCGCAAGGCCGACAGCCTCACCTCCGAGCAGGTCGCGAAGCTCGCGGCGCTTGACGAGCTGTGGCGCCTGGAGCCGGACTGGAACCGCTCCTACCGCCGCCTCCTCGCCTACCTTGACGCCGGCGGCACCCTCGACGGCCCCGCCAACCGCACCGGCCTCGCCGACGATCCGGCCTTCCGCCCCGGCACCTGGCTCCGCAAGCAGGACCGGGCCCGCACCGACGGCAAGCTGACCGAGCAGCAGACCGCCCTCCTGGATGCGCTCCGCTCCCGGGCGGCCGAGAGTCGGCCGGAGTAGCGCAACGGGCCGTGCGGGCTGCCGGACCGGCGGGCTGCCCCCGGTCGGTCAGTCGATGAAGTCCTGTGTGAAATAGAAGAACGTGGTCGGAGTCCCGTCGGGGGCCGTGCCGGGCCCGTAGGACGTTCCCACGCCGGCCCGGGTGTGGTTCCGGGCGAGGAGGGTGTCCCGGTGCGCCGGTTCGTTCATCCACCAGTCGAACGCGACCTGGGGCGTGGGCAGCGGAGCATTTCCGGAGGACCATCCGACGTACACGTTCTCGCTGCCGGGGAGTCCGGCGGCTCTCATGATCCGGTCCGGTGGTGTGCTGCCGTCCGATCCCATGTGGCCGGGCCAGCCGTTCCACAGCTGGTCCTTCAGGCCGGGGTGGTCGGCGAGGTCCTGGCTGTGGGCGCGTGTCGAGCCGACGAGCCGTGCGTCTATCGACAGGTTCGGGCGCCCCTGCTGCCGACGGACGTCGTTGACGAGGTCGAAGGTCGTCAACTCCTGCCAGTCCATGGAGACCTGGGGCTCGTCCGGCCAGTGGTCGATGACGAACACCAGGCCGCTCGCCTGGTGCCCGCCTCCCGCTGCGCACCGCCCCTTCTCCGGGAAACCGTCGAAGAACATGACGTGGCACTTGCCGCAGTAGCGCCAGTTCGTCTGCTGGACCGGGCCGTCCCCCGATCCGTCGTGCCGGACGGTGCACATGTAGCCGCTCGCCTGGTGCCCACCGCCGGCCAGGCAGATTCCCTTGTCCGGTAGACCGTCGAAGAACAGGGCGTAGCAGTTGCCGCACCGGCGCCAGTTCGTCTGCTGGGTCGGGGTTTCCGTGGCGGCGTCGGAGGCGAAGGCGTATGCGAAACCGAAGGCTTTGTGTCCGCCGCCGGCAGGGCATGCGCCTTTCTCCGGAAGAATGTCGTAGAACAGGGTCTGGCATTTGTAGCAGGAGCGCCAGTCGACCAGTGCGGTCATCGGATCCTCCAGGACTCGGCGCAAGACCTGTCGGCTCTTGCGGGCCCCCTCGGTGCCATGACGGGGTGGGGTGCCGGACGGTGCCACCCCTCCCAGGATGACCCGCGTGGAGCCCCCGCGCACGGCACCGGCGGGCACCCGGTGGGCACCCGGCGGGCACCCGACGGGCACCCGGTGGGGGCCGGCGCTGCCGTACGCCGGAGGGCTCCGGGCCCTACCGGGCCGGGCCGGCCGCGGTGGCGGGACCGTGGACGCGCTGCGTGAGGAAGAGGGCCGCGCGGTCCAGTGCCTGGTCGGCCTCGTCGAGTACGCCGGCGAAGGACTGGAACACGTGGGGTACGTCGGCGGTGATGTCGAGGATCACGTCCACTCCGGCTTCGCGGGCGCGGGAGGCCAGGCGGGTGGAGTCGTCCAGGAGCACTTCGTCGGTGCCCGCCTGGAGGAGCATCGGGGGGAAGCCCGTCAGGTCGGCGAGGACGGCGGGGCTGAGCAGGGGCTGGTACGGGTCGGCTCCCGCCAGGTACATGGCCCCGGTGTGTCCCAGGCTCTCGCGGGTGAAGAACGGGTCGACGCCCGCCTTGGTGTCCATGCTCTCGCCCGTCCGGGTCGCGTCGAGACCGGGGGAGAAGGCCACGACCGCGGCGGGCATCGGGAGGCCGGCGTCGCGGGCGGCGAGGCAGGCGGTGACGCTGAGGCCGCCGCCGGCGGAGTCCCCGGCGAACGCGATGGCCGAAGGGTCTTCGCCGTTGTCGAGGAGGGCGCGGTAGGCGCTCAGCGCGTCCTCGATCGCGGCCGGGAACGGGTGCTCGGGGGCGAGCCGGTAGTCCGGCGAGTACGCCGCGAACCCGGTCCTGGCCACGAGGTTCCCGGTGAGCGACATCGCGGTCTCGGGGGAGCCGAACACCCAGCCGCCGCCGTGGAAGTACAGGATCGTCCCGGTGCGCGTCTGCGTGTGCGGCCCGTTGTGGGGCCCGGTGCGCGTCTCATTGCCTGGCTCGTCGCCTGGCTCGTTGCCCGGCTCGACGTACAGCGACGGTCGGTCGCCGAGCGTCGTCCAGGTGGTGCGGAGGCCGTCCGGGACGACCATCCGGGCCATCATCGCCTTGAATCCGGCGCGCATCGCCTCGACCGACTGGGGGCCGTCGGGCCGGGGCTGCCGCAGCATCGTGCTGACCTGCGTGCGCTGTTCCCTGCTCATGGTGCGTGCTCCTGTCGCAAGTAGCTTCTTCAGCACTATATGCCGTGGCATCTAACGTAGACTATATGCCATGGCATCCAAAGTGAGCGGTGAGACGGTCGACCTCCCGGGCTTCTTCGCCGACCTCGTCCGGTGCGAGACGCGCCTGTACAATGCCCTCAACGACCGACTTCGCGAGCGGCACGGGATCGTCACGTCGCAGTTCGAGTTCCTGCGCCACCTCCGCGACCAGCCCGGGGCCCGGGTGGCGGACCTGGCGGCCGAGTTCGCCGTCGGAATCGGGGCCACCAGCAAGGGCGTCGACCGCCTGGAGCGCCAGGGATGGCTCGCCCGCGTGCCGAACCCATCGGACCGCCGCTCGTCACTACTGGAACTGACCGACGACGGAAGGCAGTTGGTCGACGCGGCAGAGGAGACCTTCACCGAGCGGTTGGCCGAGCTGCTCGCGGACGCGCTCAAGGCGTCCCCCCTGGCAGCCGCCGCGCAGGCCCTCTCGGAGCTGCGGTCCGTCCTGGAACGCGACCGGATCGGCACGCCCACGGGCTGACGCGCCTTCGCGGCCCCGGCGGAACGGCGACAGTCGGGCACGGTCGGCCTCGACGCACCGTCAGGGTCCGTGCCGGACTGAGGTAGCGAAAGGTGAGTGGGCGTCCGTTCCGCCGTTTCGGGCGGCTACAGCTACGGCTACGGCTACGACTACGGCCGCGAGCCGGGTCCGGACCGCGACGCCGCAGGAAGCTGCAGCCGGATTCTGCAGGAAGTGCCTGTCACTCATGACCCCTGTCTCGCTTTTGTGTCGATAGGTTCGTTCAGGCCGACCCCCGGTGAGTACGAGTCAGGGCGCTCATGGAATCCGTGCGATTCCGTGTCATGGCGCCCGGCCGGTGCCGTATCGGCTGATCACGGATTTCCCCTATCTTGCGAGTCGAAGATTCCAGTGAAGCCTTTCCCTGCCCGCTCCCTTGCGGCCGGCGGGGCGGCCGGATGCTCCGCCACCGCCGACCACCCGGTCGCCGGTGCGGCACCGTCCGCGACAGCCGGGGCCGCAGAGCCCTCCCGGACGGATGCCGAGGATCCGGCGGACCCCGCGACCTGGCGGCTGCCGATGGAGGCGTACCTTCCGAGCGACGAGGAGTCACGCCGTGACACCGACGCCCTGTCCGTCCTGATGACGGAGTGCATGCGAAAGTCCGGTCACACTCTTCCGCCTCCGGTCGACCTGCCCCGGCTGGGCCCGAAGACGCTGACCGACTGGCGCTACGGCATTCACGACGCGGCGCTGTCGGCCAGGCGGGGCTACCACCCCGACGCCGAGGAGCAGGCCGCTTACGGCGCGGCGATGGAGAAGGCCGCGGTCAGCGGTGGCTCGGGCGAGTACACGCGGGCCGAGAACGAGTGCGGCATCCAGAGCCGACAGCGCCTCAGCGGCAGTGACAAGCCCGCGGGCGAGCTCGCCCGGAGCCTCGGCAACGACGCCTTCCTCCGTGCCAAGCGTGAGCCCGAGGTCGTGGCCGCCTTCGCCGCGTGGTCCGCGTGCATGAAGGAGGGCGGGTACTCCTACAGGGAGCCCTTCGACGCGAATGACGATCCTCGCTTCGGGGCGCAGGAGGTCTCGCGCGCCGAGATCGACACCGCGATGGCCGATCTCGCCTGCCGTTCCCGCACGAGCGTCGCGAGGATCTGGTTCGACGCCGAGGCGCGTCTCCAGAGAACGGTGTTCGACCAGCAGGCGCCGGCCCTCAAGGCCGAGCGCGAGGAGTGGGACGCCGCGCTGCGGAAGGCTGCCGAGGTGCTCGGCGATGCGCGCTGACGGCTCGGCGACGGACGAGATCGTCTTCCTGCCCGAGCGGACCGCCGCCGACGCGGTGATGCGCCGGCGGCGGCGCCTGCTCGGGACCGTGGTCGCCACCGCCCTGCTCGCGGCGGGTGGCGGTGCGGGCGCCGCCACGTTTCTCACGTCGCCTGTCCAGGTGGCCGCGGAGACGGCGGCGCCGCCCGCGGACCTGCTCACCGCCGAGGTGGAGCGCCGGGTGGTGTCCGAGTCGGTCATCGTCCGCGGCACGATCGACTCCGGGGCCGTGGTGGACGTACCGGGCACCGCGCCGAGCGGGGTGCCCGGCGCGCGCCCGGTCGTCACCAGGGTGAACGTCCGCGCCGGAGACCAACTGGCGCAGGCCAAGGCCCTGTTCGAGGTCTCGGGCCGACCGGTGTTCGCCCTGGTCGGCCCGCTGCCCGCGTACCGCGACCTCGGGTCCGGCATGTCCGGCCCCGACGTCGCCCAGCTGCAGAAGGCCCTCGTACGGGCGGGATTCGCCACCGGCCCCGACCCGTCGGGAACGTTCGGCCCGGGCACGGAGAAGGCGGTCGGGCGGTTGTACGCGTCGCTCGGCTACAAGCCGCCGCGCACGACGGAGCCGGCACCCGACGCCTCCGCAGCCGACGCGGCGGCGGCGTCACCCAAGGCCGGAGGAGCGGCGCAGGACGGAAAGCCCGGGAGCCCGCCGCCTCCCGGCGCCACCGGGGCGCCCCGGCAGGGGGTGACCGTCCCGATGGCCGAGCTGGTCTACCTGCCGACACTTCCGGCCCGTGTCCGCAGCGTCGCGGCGAAGGTGGGGGCGGCGCCCGGCGAGAAGCTCATGACCGCCTCGGCGGGTGAGCCGGTCGTCGAGGGCGAGATCACCGCGCAGGAGCGGAAGCTGCTGAAACCCGGGCAGGCCGTGGAGATCCTGTACGAGGGGAGCGGGGCCCGCCACCAGGCCGTCGTGGAGCACATCGCCGACACGCCCACTCCCGCGAAGGACGGTCAGGACGGTCCGGTCGGGGCGGCCACGTACACGCTGCGGGTGAAGCCCGAAGGGCGGCTGCCCGCCGACCCGGCCGGTGCGGAGGTCCGGCTCACCGTCACCGCCGCCTCCTCCGACGGGCCGGTCCTGGCCGTGCCGGTGGCCGCTCTGTCCACCGGCGCGGACGGGCGGGCCGGCGTCGGGGTGCTCGGCGGCGACGGCACGGTGCGCCGCGTCACCGTCCGGGCCGCGGCCAGGGGGAGCGGATACGTCGAGGTCGTCCCGGACACGGGGAGCGTGCTCGCCGCCGGGGACCGGGTCGTCGTGGGCAGCCACCCGGCAGGCCCCGGCGGACGCCCGTGAACACCGCCCCCGTCATCGAGATGCGGGCCATCGCCCTCACCTACCCGGGGCCCCCGCCGGTCGCGGCCCTGCGGCCGTTCGACCTGACGGTGCGCCACGGCGACCACCTCGCCGTGGTCGGGCCGTCCGGCGCCGGCAAGTCGACGTTCCTCAACATCGCCGGGCTGCTCGACCCGCCCACCTCGGGCCGCTACCTGCTCGACGGCGAGGACACCACCTCCGTCGGAGACGCCCGGCTGACGGCCCTGCGGGCCGAACGGATCGGGTTCGTCTTCCAGTCGTTCCACCTGCTCGCCCACCGCAGCGCCCGCGAGAACGTCGAACTCGCGATGATCTACCAGCGCGTGCCGCGCCGGGAGCGGCGCCGCCGAGCGGCGCAGGCCCTCGAACGGGTCGGCCTGGCCCACCGTACGGACGCCGTGCCCGGCAGGCTCTCCGGCGGCGAGCGTCAGCGCGTCGCCATCGCCCGGGCCCTGGTCGCCGAGCCGGCGCTGCTGCTGTGCGACGAACCGACCGGCAATCTCGACTCACGGACCGCGGCGACCGTCCTGGACCTTCTCGACACCCTGCACCACGAGGGAATGACCATCGTCATGATCACGCACGACCCCACCGTCGCCGCGCGAGCCCAACGCCTCGTCACCATCCGTGACGGCGTGGTCCGTGAGGCCACTCCGACGCTCCCGGGCACGACGTGAACGGGCAGCAGCAGCGGCGTCGCCGCTCCCGTATGGCACTTCGGGACGTCGCCTCCGAAGCCGTGGCCGGGGTCCTCCAGCAGCCGGCCCGCTCGGCGCTGACCGCCGTCGGAACGGTGCTCGGCGTCGGCTCGCTCATCGCCGTCCTCGGCCTGACCGCCACAACCGCCTCCCGGATCGACAGCCGGTTCGACGAACTGACCGCCACCGAGGTCACCGTGGAGGACATCGGCTCCGCCGCGCGACGCGACCTCCCCGGCTTCCCGGCCGACGCCGACGCCCGGATCGAGGCCTTGAACGGCGTCACCGCCGCCGGCGTCCACTGGCGGGTGCGCACCGAAGCGGGCCACGGCCCCGCGGCAGCGCCCGTCGGCGAGGCGGCCGCCGCCGCCAGCCGGACACCACTGGTCGCCGCCTCACCCGGGCTGCTCCGGGCCGTCGGCCCCACCCTCGCCCAGGGCCGGGTCTACGACGCCTTCCACGACGAGCGCCGCGAACGCGTCGCGGTCCTCGGACCGGTCGCGGCCGAACGGCTCGGCATCACCGACCTGCGCAGCCGGCCCGCGGTCTTCGTCGGCCGTACGGCCTTCACGGTCGTCGGGATCCTGTCCGACGTCCGACGACGACCGGAACTGCTGGACGCCGTGATCGTCCCCCGGCTGACAGCCGAACAGCTCTGGGGCGCACCGACCGACGACCGCGCCCGCATGCTCGTCACCACCAGGCTCGGAGCCGCCGTCCAGATCGCCGACGAAGCCCCCCTCGCCCTGCGGCCGGACCGGCCCGAACGGCTGCGCTCCGTCCCTCCGCCCGACCCGCGCTCACTGCGCAGCGGCGTCGGCGGAGACCTCGGCCGGCTCTTCCTGCTCCTCGCCGCGGTCTGCCTGGTCATCGGGGCGGTCGGCATCGCCAACACCACCTTGGTCGCCGTCATGGAACGCGGTGGCGAGATCGGCCTGCGGCGCGCGCTCGGTGCGCGTAGCCGGCACATCCTGACCCAGTTCCTCGCCGAATCGACCGCCCTGGGCCTGCTGGGCGGGCTGATCGGCGCCGCACTCGGCACCGTCACCGTCGTCGGGGTGGCCGCCGCCAGGGAGTGGACACCGGTCCTCGCCCCCGCCACCGTCGCCGCGGCTCCGCTGGTCGGCGTGGTCACCGGACTGGTCGCGGGCGTCTACCCGGCCTGGCGCGCGGCGCGGATCCCCCCGGTCGAGGCCCTGCGCCGGTAGCCGGTAGCCGGCCCTACCTCCCGGGGGGCAGACGCGTCCGTGGGCGGGGGACCCCGATGACCGAGGGCGGGGGACCTCAACCCGAGTAAGGCTTGCCTTGCCACGGGGCCGGGTCGGCTCCTATGGTGAAGTCCTCAGAGGACCTGAAGACCTGGTGACCTGAGGACTACTTGGGGAGAGTGATCATGTCAGACCTCCATGCCCTGACACTGGCCGAACAGGCCGCGGCGGTCCGCGCCCGCACCGTCTCGCCGACCGAACTGGTCGACCACCACCTGCGCCGGATCGAGGAACTGGACGGCGTGCTCGGCGCCTACCGCACCGTCGACGCGCCCGGCGCCCGCCGGGCCGCCCGCGCGGCCGAGGCCCGGCTGGCCGCCGCCGGCACGGAGGGCAGCGCCGGGACGGAGGACGGCGCCGGGCTGCCACCGCTGCTCGGCGTGCCGCTGTCGGTGAAGGACACCTGGCCGGTCGGCGGACTCGCGTTCACCGCAGGCTCCGCCGCCTTCGACGACCGCACCGCTCCGCAGGACGCCGCCGTGGTCGGCGCCCTCCGGACGGCCGGCGGCGTATTGCTCGGCACCACCACGGCGGCCGAGTTCGGCTGCTCCTCCGACACGGAGACGGTCCACGCCACCGCGCGCAGCCCCTACGACCCCGGGCGAGGCGCCGGGGGATCCAGCGGCGGAGCGGCCGCCTCGGTCTCCGCCGGACTGGCCGCCGGCGCCCTGGGCAGCGACGGTGGAGGCTCCGTCCGGATCCCGGCCGCCGCCTGCGGCGTGGTCGGCCTCAAGCCCAGCCGGGGCAGGGTGACGCCCGCCCCGGGCACCGACGCCTTCGGGCTGGCCACGGCCGGCCCGCTGGCCAGGACGGTGCGGGACGCGGCCCTGCTGCTGGACGTGATGGCCGGCAGCGTCCCGGGCGACGGCAGCACCCTGCCCGCCCCCACCGCCGGCCACTTCCGCTCTTGCGCCGAACGCGAGCCCGGCCCGCTGCGGATCGGGGTCCTGCCCCGCACGGACGGGTGGCACCCGGAGGCCGCGCTGGCCTCCCGCCGCACCGCCGACCTGCTCGCCGACCTCGGCCACCGGGTCGAGGAGGCCCCGCCGTTCGACCCGGCCGAGTACCTGCCGGACTTCACCGTGCTGTGGAGCGTGCTGGCCGCCGCCGTGCCCGTCCCACCGGAACGGGAGGACCGGCTGCTGCCGCTGACCCGCTGGCTGCGCGCCCGGGGCAACGAGCACAGCGCGGTCCGGCTGGCCGCCGCGATGACCTCGCTGACCGCCGTCGCCCGGACCGTCTGCCGGCGCTACGACCGCTTCGACGCGGTACTGAGCCCCACCACGGACCAGCCGCCGCTGCCGGTCGGCACAACCGCCGACCCGGACGACCCGGAGCGGACCTACGCCCGGATGCTCGCCGTCACCCCGCGCACACCGGTGGCGAACCTCACCGGCCGACCGTCGATCAGCCTGCCGCTGCACTGGACCCCGGACGGACTGCCGATCGGCGTGATGCTGACCGCCCGGATCCACCAGGAAGGCCTCCTGCTCTCCCTCGGCGCCCAACTGGAACGGGCCAGGCCCTGGCACCACCACGCCGCCCGGCAGGCGGCGGTGCTGGAACGGGCGAGTGTGCCGGAACAGGCAGCCGTGCCGGAACAGGCAGCCGTGTTGGAACAGGCCACCCGGCCGGCGACGGCGCGCCCCGGACGGAGCACCCGATGAAGCGCGGACAGCTGGCCTTCCTCACCGGCACCCACATCGTCAACGACCTCTACCAGGGCGCCGTCCCGGCACTGCTGCCCTTCCTGATGTCCCAGCGGCACTACAGCTACACCGCCGTCTCCGGCATCGCCCTGGCCGCGAGCGGCCTCTCCAGCGTCGTCCAGCCGCTGTTCGGCCTGCTGGTCGACCGCCGCCACCGCGGCTGGCTCATCCCGGCCGGCTTCCTCACCGCCGCGGCCGGGATCAGCGGAGCGGCCATCGCCGACAGCTACCCGCTCACCTGGCTCTTCGCCGCCCTGGCCGGCATCGGCATCGCCGCCTACCACCCGGCCGCCACCAACCAGGCCCGGGCCGCCGGCGGACAGTCCCAGCGGGCGATGAGCCTGTTCTCCGTCGGCGGCACCCTCGGTGCCTCGCTGGCACCGGCGCTGGTCACCCTCGTGGTCGGCTCGTACGGCCTGGGCGGCAGCTGGCTGCTCGCCATTCCGGCGCTGGTGACGGCCCTGCTGTGGGCCGCGCAGGGCCGATGGCAGCGGCACCGCGGCCACACCCTGGCCACCCCGCCGACCGCCCGGGGCGCGGCGAGGAGCGCCCACCGCGACGACTGGCGGGCCTTCGGACGCCTCGCCGCGACCACCGTCGCCTGGTCGGTCCCCTACGTGACGGTCACCTCGATGCTCGCCCTCCACATCCAGCGCGACCTCCACGGCTCGACGGGCACCGGCGCCACCGCACTGACCCTGCTCACCCTCGCCGGGGCGGCCGGCACCCTGCTCGGCGGCTGGCTGGGCGACCGGTACGGACGGATGACCCCGATCCGCACCGGCTACCTGCTGGCCGTCCCCGCACTGGCCGCCGTGGCCTTCGCCCCCTCCGTCGCGGTCGCGATGGCCGGCGCGGTGGCGTTCGGACTGGCCATGTTCCTGCCCTTCGCCCCACAGGTGACACTCGCCCAGGACTACCTGCCCACCCGGCCCGGCACCGCCAGCGGGCTGACCCTCGGACTCGCCATGTCCGTGGGCGGCCTCGCCGCGCCGGCCCTCGGCGGCCTGGCCGACGCGCACGGCCTGCGGACCGTCCTCGCCCTGGTCCTCGGCGTACTGGCATGCGGACTCGGCTCCGCGCTGTGCCTGCGCGACCGCGCACTCCCGGAGCCGGTGTCCGGGGCGGAGCCGGTGTCCGGGCCAGGGCCGGTCTCCGGGGCGGAGCCGGGGACGGAACGGCCCGCGGCGGATCCGGCCGCACCGGCCGCACCGGTCGACGAGCCGGCCGCCACGGGAGCAGCACCGGGAGGACGATAGGGTCGTCCCCATGACTGTTCGCCCGGTACGCCATCGCTCAATGGTGGACGAGGCCACGGCCGAGCTGCGCCGACTGATCGGCACGGGGGAGTGGCCGGTCGGCAGCAAACTGCCCGGTGAGGTGGAGCTGAGCCGACTCCTCGGAGTCGGCCGGACCACCTCGCGCGAGGCGGTCCGGGTGCTGATCGCCGACGGCCAGCTGCGTGCCCGTCAGGGCTCGGGCACCTACGTGGCCGCCGCCGCCCCGGTCTCCGAGTTCGACCGGGAACTGCGACGCTCGGAAGTCTTCGACGTGTACGAGGTCCGGGCCGCGCTGGAGGTGGAGGCGGGCCGGCTGGCCGCGCAACGGCGCACCGAGGCGGACGTCACCGCGCTCCGGGCGGCCCTGGCCGCCCGCGGCGCGGCCGCCGGCCCGGCCGACCTCGTCGAGGCCGACCTGGAACTGCACCGCCGGATCGTACGGGCGGCGCACAACCCGGTGCTCATCCGCCTCTTCGACTCCTTCGTCGACGCGCTGCGCGAAGCGGCCGGCCATGTGGTCGCCGACAACCACCTCCACGACGGCGTCGAAGAGGAGAACATCACCCGCGCGCACCACACCCTGGTCGAGGCGATCGCCGCAGGCGACCCGGACGCCGCCGTCGCCGCGACCCAGGCCAACCTCGATCGCACCCTCGACAGACTCCGCACCGCCGGAACCGGCCCGCACTGAGCTCGAGCGAACGGCGGCGGTACGGCGAGGGGTCCCACCGGCCGGTGGGACCCCTGTGCGTGGGTGGGTCAGTTCGCTGCTGCCGGCGCCGGCCGGACGGCGACCGCGTCGATCTCGAAGAGCATTCCCGGCAGGGCGAGCGAGGCGACGCCGCTGAGCGTCTGCGCGGGCAGCCGGTCGCCCCAGGCCCGGGCCAGGGCCTTGCCGAGGACGGCGAGTTTCTCCGGGTCGTGGTCGACGATGTACGAGCCGAGCCGGACGACGTGCTCGAATCCGAGGCCGACCCCGGCGAGCGCGGTGCGCAGGTTGGCGAGGGCGAGTTCGGTCTGGGCGGCGAAGTCGCCGGGCACGACCCGGCCGTCGGCGTCGGAGGCGTACTGGCCGCCGATGAAGACCGGTTCGCCGGGTGCGGAGGCGGCGTGGCTGTAGCCGAACGGCGTCGGGTCGTGCAGGCCGGGCGGGTTGGTGATGGTGCGGGTGTCGGTCACGGGGTTCCTTAAGAATGGTTGGCGGTCCGGGAGGACCGGGTGTGGCTGATGGGTGTTTGCCGTTGATGGCTCCAGGAGAATGGCCGCCCGGTCCTCCGGG
>NZ_JBHTRF010000070.1:0-48753 GCF_042796115.1 Kitasatospora sp. NPDC056446
CCCGGAGGACCGGGCG
This sequence comes from Kitasatospora sp. NPDC056446, assembly GCF_042796115.1. NCBI lineage: Bacteria > Bacillati > Actinomycetota > Actinomycetes > Kitasatosporales > Streptomycetaceae > Kitasatospora > Kitasatospora sp. NPDC056446. The sequence goes on from NZ_JBHTRF010000070.1 coordinate 17, forward strand.
GCCATTCTCCTGGAGCCATCAACGGCAAACACCCATCAGCCACACCCGGTCCTCCCGGACCGCCAACCATTCTTAAGGACACACCCATGCCCGAGTACCGCCGCGTCCTGCTGGACGGCGCCGTCGTCCGCACCGTCCGCGAGGGGGAGGACCTGGTCGCCGCCGACGGCCGGCGGGTCCGCGCCGAGGACGCCCACCACCTGCCGCCCGTCGTCCCCTCCAAGGTCATCGCGGTGCACCTCAACCACCGCAGCCGGGTCGAGGAGTTCGGGATCGGGCTCACCTCCGCCCCCACCTACTTCCACAAGCCCGTTTCCGCGCTCAACGCGCACGGCGGCGCGATCGTCCGCCCCGAGGGCTGCCGCTACCTCAACTACGAGGGCGAGGTGGCCATCGTGATCGGCCGCACCTGCCGCAACATCGCCCCCGACGAGGCGGCCGGGTACATCGCCGGCTACACCGTCGCCAACGACTTCGGCCTGCACGACTTCCGGGACACCGACGCCGGGTCCATGCTGCGGGTCAAGGGCTCGGACACCCTGTGCCCGCTCGGGCCCGGGCTGGTCACCGACTGGGACTTCCGCGGCAAGTACCTGCGCACCTACGTCAACGGCCGCCTGGCGCAGGACGGTTCGACCGGCGAGATGGAATGGGACATGCACTACCTGGTCGCCGACATCGCCCGCACGATCACCCTCGAACCCGGCGACGTGCTGCTCTCCGGCACCCCCGCCAACTCCCGGCCGGTCGAGCCCGGCGACCTGGTCGAGGTGGAGGTCGAAGGGCTCGGCCGGCTCGCCAACCGCGTCGTCGCCGGCCCCGTCCCGGTCCGCGCCGACGTCGGCGCCCAGCCCACCGCCTCCGAGGAAGTGCTCTCCACCGCGCTCGGCGGCGACTGGGAGTTCCGGGGCGTCCGCGCTCCCCGACGCTGAACCCGCCGCCCCGTCCGCTCGTGTACTTTGACTCCGAACGACCGACGCGACCGGTATCGTCCGGTACCGGTCGGCATCGCCCGGTGCCGACCGACAGCGACCGGCGTCGACCGGTACCGACGCGGACAGCACCGGAGGGGAACAATGCCAGGGCAGCAGGGCATCGGCGAGACCGAGAAGCGGGTCCGGGCCAAGCTGGGCGGGGCGGCCCTCATCCGGCACGACCAGATGGCGGTGGTCTCCAACATCTACCGCGCCGCCAACGCCGTACGCCAGCACGTCGAGAACACCGTGCTGCGCGGCAGCGACCTCACCTGGACCGGCTTCACCGTCCTGTGGGTGGTGTGGATCTGGGGCGAGATGGAGACCCGCCACGTCGCCGAGGAGGCCGGCATCTCCAAGGGCACCCTCACCGGCGTCGCCCGCACCCTCGAATCCCGCGGCCTGCTGCGCCGCTCCGAGCACCCGTCCGACGGCCGCCGCGCGCTGCTCGCCCTCACCCCAGAGGGCGAGCAGCGCATGCGGACCCTGTTCCCCGCCTTCAACGCCGAAGAGGCCTTCGTCGCCGATCCGCTGACCGACGAGGAGTGCCGCACCACCGCCGAGGCGCTGCGCCGGATCGTCGTCCAGGTGGAGACCCACGGCGAGGAGCGGCGCCTCGACCTGCTCAAGGGCGCCAGCCCGGCCCCGCGCCGCTCCGGCCGCAAGCCCAAGGCCGACTGACCGACCCCGGCGCGCCGCAGGCCGCTCCCCTTCCCCGGGAAGCGGCCTGCGGCGTTGTGGTCTTGACGGTACGTCAGTTCTCTGCCCGGGCCTGCTCCACCAGGGCGTCGAACAGCGCCTGCTGGCGGGGGTCGCGGTCGGCGGTGTCCTCGGGGTGCCACTGCACGGCCGTGAGCCAGCCGGTGGCGGCGGGCAGTTCCAGGGCCTCCACGGTGCCGTCGGCGGCCCGGGCGGCGGGGCGCAGCCCGGCACCGAGGCGGGCGACCCGCTGGTGGTGGTAGCAGGAGGCGTCGAGGCCGGCGGTGCCGAGGGCGGCGGCGAGCGGCCCGCCGGGAGCGGGCGTGACCCGGTGGCGCAGGTGGCGGTGGTGGCCGGGGTCGCCCATGTCCTGTTCCAGGGTGCCGCCGAGGGCCACGTTGAGCACCTGGAGGCCCCGGCAGACGGCGAGCAGCGGCAGGCCCAGCGCGACGGCCTGCCGGGCGAGTTCGAGGTCGAAACCGTCCTGTTCGGCGTCCATGTCGTACACCCCGGCGTGGACCGGCTCGTCGGTGTAGCGGGCGGGCGACAGGTCTCCGCCGCCGGGCAGCAGCACCGCGTCGAACCGGGCCAACCGGTCGGCGAGTGCGGCCGGGTCGGCGGTGCCGCCTGGGGCGTGCGGGTGCAGCGACACGGGTTCGCCGCCGGCCCGCCAGACGGCGTCCAGCAGGGCGCGGGCGTTGACCTCGGCGGCGTACCGCAGAGCGGAGGTGGTGGCGGCGAAGCGGGCGGGGATCGCGACCAGGGGCCTCACAGGGCGATCCAGGTGGTCTTGAGCTCGGTGTACTTCTCCAGCGCGTGGACGGACTTGTCGCGCCCGTTGCCGGACTGCTTCATCCCCCCGAACGGGACGCTCAGGTCACCCTCCTCGTAGCAGTTGACCCAGACCGTCCCGGCCCGCAGCGCCCGGGACAGACGGTGCGCGGTGGACAGGTCGGAGGTCCACAGGCCCGCGGCGAGGCCGTACTCGGTGGCGTTGGCGAGCCGCACCGCCTGGTCGAGGTCGTCGAACGGCAGGACGGCCAGCACCGGGCCGAACACCTCCTCGCGGGCCAGCCGGGAGTCCGGGGCGACCCGGTCGAAGACGGTGGGCTCCAGGTAGCTGCCGCCGCTGACGTCGCTGCCGCCGTCGCTGCCGCTGCCGTTGCCGCCGCTGCCAGGCAGGGCGCGGCTGCCGCCGGTGCGCAGCCGGGCGCCGTCCTGCGCGGCGGCGGCGACGTGGCCGAGGACCCGTCCGAGGTGGCGCTCGCCCGCCAGCGGGCCCATCTCGGTGGCCGGGTCGAGCGGGTCGCCGACGCGCAGCGCGCGGGCGCGGTCGACGACGGCGGCGGTGACCTCCTCGGCGATCGAGGAGTGCACCAGCAGCCGGGACGGTGCGGTGCACATCTGGCCCTGGTTGAAGAAGATGCCCCAGGCGGCGGTGGCGGCGGCCCGTCCGAGGTCGGGGGCGTCGGGCAGCACCAGGTTGGGGGACTTGCCGCCGAGCTCCAGCCAGACCCGCTTGAGGTTGGAGTCGGCCGCGTAGTGCAGGAACCGGCGGCCGACGGCGGTGGAGCCGGTGAAGGCGAGCACGTCCACGTCCGGGTGCAGGCCGAGCGCCCGTCCGGCGGTCGGGCCGTCGCCGGCGACGACGTTGAGCACACCGGCGGGCAGTCCGGCCTCCGCGCCGAGCCGGGCCAGCAGCAGGGCGGACAGCGGGGACAGTTCGGAGGGCTTGAGCACCACCGTGCAGCCGGCGGCCAGCGCGGGGGCCAGCTTCCAGGCGGCCAGGGTCAGCGGGAAGTTCCACGGCACCACCGCGCCGACCACCCCGGCCGGCTCCCGGGTGACCAGGGCCAGCGCGTCGGGGGAGACCTGCGGGGCCTCGTCGGTGAGCTTGTCGGCGAGTTGGCCGTACCAGCGGAAGGTGCCGGCCACGGCGCGCAGTTCGATGTCGTGGGCCTCGGTGACGGGCTTGCCCATCTCCAGGCTGATCGCCAACGCCAGTGCGGCGCGGTCGCGTTCGACCAGCTCGGCGAGGCGGATCAGGGCCCGGCCGCGGTCGGCGGGCGCGAGCCGCGGCCACGGCCCGTGGTCGAACGCCCGGCGGGCGGCGGCCACCGCGTGGTCGACCTCGGCCTGCCCGCTGTCGGCCACCGCGGCCAGGACCCGGCCGTCCCGAGGGGAGACGACGTCGAACAGGGCCCCGCCGCCCGGCTCCTCCGCTCCGTCGATGTGGTGGCCGGTGGGCGGGGCGAAGGCCGCCGCCAGGGCGCGCCAGTCGGCGTGGGTGTGCGGGGCCGCCATGGGTCCTCCTCGCGGAACGCAAGACATTTGAACTCAAACGATATGGCGGGCCGGCCGCTCCGCACAAGGCACCCGGCGACCCGATCCGCCCCCGGGGCCTCTGCCACCGCCTGCCCTGGCCCTGGGGCGGATCGCCTGCTCCGGCTGCCCGCCCCGGTCGCTTCGGTCGCTCTGGTCGCTTCGGTGGCTGCGGGAACGGGGGGTGAACTCGATCGGCCGCCACTCCCGTTCCTCCCCGTGAAGGCCCGTCAGGACGGCGCCGGGCGGGCGCCGGACGGATGCGGGGCCCGGGTGCCCGGGGCGGCCGACGAGGCCCGCCCGACCAGTCAGGAGCAGACATGAACAAGATCAAGGCGGCTGTCGCGGCGGCGGCGGCCCTCGTGGGAATCGGGCTGGGGGCGGCTCCCGCGTCGGCGGGCGACATCGGTGTCCCGGCGCACTGCGGCAACAAGCAGTTCGGCGGCACCTTCCTGTGCGGCGGCGACTACGGTGACGGCGGGACGTACTTCTTCTTCCAGGACGGCAACAGCGAGATCTTCGTCATCGGCACCGACCAGGCCGTGTGGACGCGCTGGACGAGCGGCAGCTCCCACAAGATGAGCAACTGGACCTCCCTGGGCGGCTCCTTCACGAGCAAGGTCTCGATCACCCGTCAGACGATCGGCGGCGCCTTCACCATCACCGCACGCGGCGGCGACTACAACCACATGTGGTCCCGCGACCGCAGCCAGAGCGGCAACTGGAACTCCTGGTACGTCGACGGGCCGCCGATCGCCGGCGGGGGCAGCGTCGGCAAGTCCTGACCATGGCGGAGGAGCCCCGGAGGACCGGTCCACGACCGCTCCGGGGCCTCCTCCTGCCGAGGTCGCGATCCGCCGCCGGCTACTCCTCCCTGCAGCATCCGTACTGCCTGCAAATGTAGTAATGAGCCTCCGACGCCCCCCCTCATCACGAAGCCGCAGTTCGGGCAGACGGGAATCGAATTGGGATTGACCCGGAGCACGCAGGCGTTGTCCATCGTCAGCGCGGCCTCGGCGATCTCCCGGCCGTGCTGGTGGATTCCCTGCTGGATGAACTCGAACGCACCGTAGACGTGCCCGCATTCCGGACACGGGAATCACGGCCGCATACGGGCACCAATGAGATCCATGACAAGGACGGCTGTGCGCACAGAATTCCGTGGAACATGTCCGATGAGGCACCCCGATCGGGCGTTTCCCCATCGCGATCCCGGTGGCCGTGAGCCCGGGGCCGCCAATTCCGGAAACGGGACGACCGGCGACCGTGGCCGGGTGGTGGCGTGACCGGCGTGCAGTGGGTCCGGGCCGACATCGGCGGCGGGGCCGAGCGGGGACGGGCCGGCCGGCTCCGGCGACCGACAAGCGCACCCGCGAGGTGACCTACTTTCACGCCTGCCCGGGCTCGGGCTCCAGCACGAAGACGGGGATCACCCGGTCGGTCTTCTCCTGGTACTCGGCGTACGGCGGGTACGCGGCGACCGCGCGTTCCCACCACTCGGCCTTTTCGTCGCCGGTGACCTCACGGGCCGTCATGTCCATTCGCACGGGCCCGTCCTGGAGTTCCACGTGCGGGTCGGACTTGAGGTTGAAGTACCAGACTGGGTGACGCGGGAAGCCGCCCTTCGAGGCCACGGCCGCGTACCGCCCCTCGTGCTCCACGCGCATCAACGGGGTCTTGCGGATCTTGCCGCTCTTCGCGCCGCGCGTCGTGAGGATGATGACGGGAAGGCCCGTGTCCCAGAGCGTCAATCCCTGCGTGCCGCCCGAACTCTCGTACAGCTCCACCTGATCGCGCACCCACTGCGCCGGACTCGGCTCGTACTCGCCCTCAAGAGGCATCGGATTCAACCCCATCGTCACGTCATGAAGTGCGGTGTCCGACAGCTGGTCGGGGGGCAGGGCCGTCGAGGCCCTTGTCCCCACTCCGGTCGGAGGCACCCCCGGCTGAGGGAGCATATCGGGCGCCACCCCAGGTGTCCGTTCCAGGGGCGGCAGCCGTTCGGGTGGTCTCACGGCCCGGGGCGGACCTGTGCGGGACGGTCGAGTTCGGGGCCCGGGAACGGTGTCCGCTTGCTCTCCGAGAGCAGCCGGCGGTGGAACCGGTCCAGGACGGCGGCGGCCCCGGCATGGCGCTCGATGATCGCGGCGATCTCCGGCGGAACACCGTCGGGCCTCCGACCGGCGATCCACTCCTGGAGGAACACGTCCGTCTCCCTGTCGCCCCGAAGGCGGTCGACGAGGTGGTGGTGGATCAGATGGCTCGCGGTGTAGTGGTGGTCGTACCGGAGGTGGTCGGCCAGGAACTGTTCCTCCTCCGTCGAGAGTTCGAAACGGGAGCTCAGGGCCAGCCCGAAGTCCGCGAAGTAGATCAGCCGGCCGTCGGTGAGGATGTTGCGGAAGTGGGCATCGAAGTGCACGAGCCCGCGAGAGCTCATGAATGCCGCTCCCCGCGTCAAGGAGTCCTCCGCCCACGGGTAGGGGGAGCCGGTGCCGGTCGGCGCCGCGTGCTCCCGCTGTTCGTGCTGCTCCCGCTGCTCCCGCTGCTCGTGCAGCCACCCGCCGAGTGTCTGCGGCACGTGTTCGAGGAAGAGCACCAGGCTGCGGGAGGACCGGCCGATGGCCTCCAGCCGCTCGCGCACGGCCCGAGAGCCCTCCCAGTGGGCGACCGCTCCGTCGATGCCCCCGAACTCGTCCACGAAGCCCTCGGGAGGGGAGTCGGGCAGGACGCGCCAGTGGTACATCAGGGGAAAGCCCTCGTACTCCCTCCCCAGGACCCAGTGGGTGGTCATGATGTGGACGGCCAGCTCCCGCCAGGCACCGAACCCGGCCGAGCCCACGCCGTACTGGTAGAACATCGGCAGCCCGAAGAGGTTCGCCGTGGACCGGATGTTCTCCGGCCGGGTCTCGACGTCCGTCAACGGCACCCGCTTGACGAAGACCCGCGTCCCGTCGATGTCCAGCTCCGCAGACCTGCCGCCGATGCCGGATCCGACCGGAGGCGCGGACGCCACGACCTCGCCGAGTCGCCGGTCGCTCAGCAGCGACAGCCGGGTGGCGACGGTCCCGTAGGCAGCCAGACGGGCGGCGTGCCGGGACTCGGGGTGGCGCATCGACGGCTCCTCGGTGCCCCGAACCGGGGCGTCGGTGTGGACTCGAACGTCATCGACGGTGGCGTACGCGCTTCACCGCACCGTCGAGGGGGCGCCTGCGCCGGCTACGTCCTTGAGGACCACATGGCCGACCGACTGCCCACGGGCTGAATCGGGTTGCGCTTCAAGGGCCGCGAATGACGGTGCCGTTCACCGGCCGATCGTACGCGCCGGCGTTCGGGCCGGGCACCGACGGTCCCCGGCCCGCTACCGCGGCATCCGAACGCGCACGGCTTCGAGGGACCAGTCGAGCACGGGCGCCAGACTCTCCGGAGCGGGCCAGCTGTTGATCACCGCGAGCAGCCGGAGGTGCCGGTCCCTGCGGGGGTCGTTCACGCTCTCCAGCCGAAGCAGCAGCCGCCGGCGAAGCTCGGCGTCGTCAGGGCGGCCGTGGACGTGCGCGTAGTGGGCCGCGAACGCCGCGACGATCGGATCGGCCCGGTGCGAGGCCGGCTCGACGCCCGCCGCCAGGGCCGGGGCGACCAGGTCACGGACGGTTGCGGCGAAGTCGCGGCGCGGGCCCGTGGTGTCGCCTTGTGCCCGCTCGGCCGCCAGATCCTCGGCCATTCGTCGCAGGCCGGCCCGGAAGTCGGGGTCCAGGGCCAGTTCGGCCCACTCCACCCAGGCCCGGGTCTGCTCCGCCTCGGGGTCGTCGGGCAGTTCGGGGGTCATCGAGCGCTTGACCCCTGCGAACGCCGAGTCGGCGCCGAGACCGTCGAAGACCGCGTCGAGGAAGTCACCGATGAGACGTCGGCGTCCGTCCTCGGAGAGCCGGGCGAGCTGTTGCATGAGTTCGGTCTCCTCGGGAGTGAGTCTGCGCTCGGCCACCGTGGTCAGCACCGCGTGCCGCAGGCGCAGGATGCCGATCCGCACCGCCAGTGCTTCGGCATGCGCCGCGGTGACCTCAGTGAGCGAGAGCTCCCGTTCGACGACCCTGCGGATCGTGGGAAGGTCCAGCCCCAGGTCCCGCAGGGTCCGCACCAGGTCCAGGCGCGCGACGGCGTCGACGTCGTACCGGCGGTAGCCGGCCGGGCTGCGGTCCGTCGGCGTCACGATTCCGCGATCGGAGTAGAACCGAATGGTCTTGACCGTGAGACCGGTCCGCCGAGCCAGCTCGCCGATCGGGTAAAGCGTGTCGCCGTCCATGCCCCTACCCTGGCGTCTCCCCCTACGGGAGACTCAAGCCCGGTCGCCTGTCCAACGGGCGAGCATCGGGCCGTGAGCCACACCCGGATACGCTGTCGGTTCGGTCGGGGGAGTGTCGGGGAATCGGGGGCAGTGATGATCGGTGGCAACGACGCCGTCCGTGAGGTCCCGGTGCCACCGCGGTTGGGTGCTGTCACCGATCTGGCACCGGTGCGCGATCGCGATCGCCCCGTGTGGCTGACGCTGAGTGAGGATGGCACGATCAGCCGGTGGGACGTGGCGACCGGTGACCACGAGACTGTCGGAGCCATCACCTTGGCGGCGGAATCCGATCGCGAGCCATGGAACGGCCGTCACCTCCGCAGGCGCCTGCACGCCTCCCACGACGGCATGTTCGCCGCGGTGGTCAATGACTACGGCCGCTTCGGCGAGGTGGTCGACCTCCGGACCGGCGAGGTGACTCTGGCCTTGGACAACCAGGGTGGTGACGAGGAGACAGTGCCGTTCTCACTGGAGTTCGCGCACAGTCGTGGGCGTTGCGTAGTGATCCACCGCACGGCGTGGAACCGGCTGGACGTGTCGGACGCGCAGACGGGGGCGCTGCTGACCGATCGCTCGCTCCCCGCGCCCGCAAACCCGGATGCCGTGCCGGAACACCACCTCGACTACTTCCACGGCTCGCTGTATGTGAGCCCTGACGGGAAGCGGATCCTGGATGACGGCTGGATGTGGCATCCGGTCGGGATCCCCGCGGTGTGGGATCTCGACCAGTGGATCGAGGGCAACGTCTGGGAGTCCGAGGACGGTCCGAGCCGGGTCGATGTCTGCGGTCGGGAGTACTACTGGGATCACGCCATGACCTGGATCGACTCGACCCGGGTCGCCGTCGAGGGTCTCGGCGACGCCGACGATGTCATGCGGCCGGGGGTACGGATCTTCGATACGAGTCGAACCGGTCAGAGCGGGATGTGGCGGATGCCGACGGCCGTGGAGCTCCTTGCGTTCGAGGGCCCGACCGGACGTTTCTTCAGCGACGGCACCCACCTGTTCAGCTGTGCTGACGCAGACCTGTCGATATGGGATCCGACCGAGGGGAAGCTCCTGGGCACCGTCCCCGGCTTCTCGCCCACGCACTACCACCCAGGCGCCCGCCAGTTCTTGCGGCTCGCCGACGGCGTGGTCAGTCTCCGGGCCTGACCGGAAGACGCGGGAGGAACGGGCGAGCAGTGGACAGGGACCGGCGGCATGAGGCTGTCGTGGCGCTCCGTGAGCTCGGGCGAAGCCACGACTACCGCGACCGGGCGGACGCCGGTCGCGGCCTGGCGGGCTTCGCCGAGATGCGGGAGGCCCTCGGGCCACTGCTGGAGCTCGTGCTCGACCCGGGTGACACCTTCGTCACCCGGGCGACCGCGGGAGCCCTGCTCCGGCGAATGGACAGGATCGGGTTGGCGGTGGTCGCCTCGGCACTGGCGGTCGCCGACTCGAATCACAGCGATTGGATCCATACCGCGATCCTCGATGTGCTCGGCATCTTCTCCGAGGACCGGGACGACGCGATGCGGCTGTGCGAGGAGATGCTGCGGGACACCGACGACCGCGTGGCGCTGGGGGCTCGTCAGCTGCACGAGATCCTGGCCGAGATCGACCCTGCTCTTCGCCCCGCGTAGCACCGGGCGGACACTGTCGTGAGAGCCCGGGGGCTCGAACCTCCATCCGGCCGAACCCGGTGCCGGGGATCAGGCCGTGACGAGTTCCTTCTCGGGGTCGGGCGTCGTGACCTTGGGCTTCTTGTTCGGGAGTGAGAGCCGGAAGACCTTGTGCCACGCGGAGAACACCTGCTTGGGCAGTGGCCCGGTGACGTAGTCCAGCTCGTACTTCTCGAACAGCGCGCGCACCTTCACCGCGACGTCGGCGTACCGGTTGCTCGGCAGGTCCGGGAACAGGTGGTGCTCGATCTGGTGGGACAGGTTGCCGGTCATGAAGTGCATGGCCTTGCTGCCGCTGATGTTCGCGGAGCCCATCATCTGGCGCAGGTACCACTGGCCGCGCGTCTCGCCCTTGATCGACCGGCGCTCGAAGACCTGTACGCCCTCGGGGAAGTGCCCGCACATGATCACCGAGTGGGACCAGATGTTGCGGACCAGGTTCGCGGTGAACGTGGCGGCGAGCGTGGTGAGGAAGGACGGGCCCGACAGCAGCGGGTGGATCACGTAGTCCTTGAGCACCTGCTTGCGGATCTTGCGGCCCACGGCCCTGGCCCGGGCGCGGAACTCCGGGTCCTTGCGGCGGCGCTTGTGCAGGTTCTTGCCGAGTTCCAGGTCGTACGCCGCGATGCCGTACTCGAAGAAGCAGGCGTTGATGAAGTTCCACAGCGGCTGGCCGAGGTGGAACGGGTGCCACCGCTGGTCCTCGTCGACGCGCATGATGCCGTAGCCGAGGTCGTTGTCCTTGCCGATCACGTTGGTGTACGTGTGGTGCAGCTCGTTGTGCGAGTGCTTCCACTGCTCGGACGGCGAGACGTGGTCCCACTCCCAGGTGGTGGAGTGGATCTTCGGGTCCCGCATCCAGTCCCACTGGCCGTGCAGGACGTTGTGGCCGATCTCCATGTTCTCCATGATCTTCGCCACGGACAGGCCGGCGGTGCCGAGCAGCCACGCGGGCGGGAAGATCGAGAACAGCAGCACGCCCCTGCTGGCCAGTTCGAGCTTGCGCTGCGCCGAGATGACCTTGCGGATGTAGGCGGCGTCCTTCTCGCCGCGGTCGGCGAGCACCTCGTCGCGGATCGCGTCCAGCTCGCGGCCGAGCTCCTCGATCTGCGCTGCGGTCAGGTGGGCGGTGGGGTCGATGGCGGTCAAGGTGCCTACCGTTCGATGTCGCAGGGGCCCGCCGCGGCGGACACGCAGGTCTGGATGAGGACACCCGGCTCGGCCTCGGTGATCTCGCCGGTGCGCAGGTCGCGGACGGCGCCCGCCTTGAGCGGCGTGACGCAGCCGAAGCAGATGCCGATGCGGCACCCGGAGGGCATGAGCACGCCGGCCTCTTCGCCGACGTCCAGCAGCGGCGTGGTGCCGTTGGCATCGACGGTCTTGCCGGTGGCGCTGAACGTGACCTCGCCGCCGCTGTTGCCGCCCCCGTCGCCGAGGACGCCGGAGACGATCGTGCGGGGGCGGAACCGTTCGGTGTGCAGGCGCTCCCGGACGTCGTGCCCGGTCCAGTGCTCCTCCGCGGCGTCGAGCAGGCCCTCGGGCCCGCAGGCCCAGGTCTCGCGCTCGGCCCAGTCGGGCACGAGTTCGCCGAGGCGGGCGATGTCGAGCCGGCCGTCCGTGCCGGTGTGCACCTCGGTGAGGCGCAGCTTCCCGTCCGCGACCAGGCCGTGCAGTTCGTCGCGGAAGATCACGTCCTGCGGCCGTGGCGCGCAGTGGACCATGACGACGTCGTCGACCTCGGTGTCGCGCAGCATGCCCATCACGGGCGTGATGCCGCTGCCGGCCGTCAGGTAGAGCACCTTGGCGGGCTTGGCCTGCGGCAGCACGAAGTCACCGGTCGGCTGTTCGAGCCGGACCAGCGTGCCCGGTGTCGCCCTGCGGACGAGGTGGTTGCTGACCTTGCCGTCCGGGACCGCCTTCACGGTGATCGTGATGCGGCCGTCCCGGCGGTGTGTCGGCGAGGTGATGGAGTAGCCACGCCACAGGCGCCGCCCGTCGACGTCGACCCCGATCCGCACGTACTGACCGGCCGTGTGGCCGCGCCAGCCCCGTCCCGGCCTGATCACGACGGTCGCGGCGTCAGCCGTCTCGGGGTGCACGGCCTCGACGCGCCCACGCAGGTCGGCGCCCGCGCGCAGCGGGCTGACCAGGTCGAGGTAGTCCGACGGCAACAGCGGCGTCGTGACCATCTCCAGCAGCTTCCATGCCCTGTTGCGGAGGGCTGCACTCGTCATGACTCCAGCTTGCTGCGCCTAGGGGCGTAAAGTCCTGACCGTAGGACGTGAATCTGGTCGGCCGAATTGTTCGCAGGGAACAAAAACGTGAGCCATGCAATCAGGAGGGCCGGCGAACCGGTCCTGGACGAGACGACGGTCACCGCGCTTCGGGCCGCGCTGGCGGCCACCGCCGACGAGGTCGTCCGGGCGATCATCGACGAGGTCCCGCCCTATGCCAACGCGCTTTCGGGCCGCATGGGCGCGACCATCCGCCGGGCCGTCCGCACCGCCCTGGGGCACTACCTGGACCTCGCGAGCGGGAACGCCACGGGTGGCGACGCCGGCGACGCGGCCTACGAGCTGGGCCGCGGCGAGGTGCGCGACGGCCGTTCGATGGACGCGCTGCTCAGCGCCTACCGCGTCGGCGCCCGGGTGGCATGGCGGTCCCTGGCGGCGGGCGCCGTACCCGCGGGTCTGCCCGCCGCCGAGGTCGCCAGGTTCGCCGAGCTGACCTTCGCCTACATCGACGAGCTCTCCGCCGCGAGCGCCGCGGGCCACGCCGACGAACTGGCCGCCCGGGGCAGGGCGCACGAGCGCCACCTGGAACACCTGGCCCGCGACCTCCTCACCGACGCGAGCCCGGACGTGCTGCTGGCCTCCGTGCAGCGGGCCGCGTGGCAGCCCCCGGTCTCGCTGACCGTGGTCCTGCTGCCCGCCGCCCAGGCCCGGCCCGCCTACCGCGTGCTCGACCCGGGCACCCTCGTCCTCGACGACCTGCCCGACGCCACCGGAGTACTGCTCGTCCCCGACGCCGACCGGTCACACCTCCTGCGGCAGCTGACCGACCGCACCGCCGTGGTCGGCCCGGCCCGGCCATGGACCCGCGCGTCCGCCTCGTACGCCCGGGCCGTACGCGCGCGCTCCCTCTCCGCCGAGATCCGCGACACCGAGGCCCACCTGCCCGAGCTGGTGCTGAGCGCCGACGCGGACGCGTTCGCGGACCTGCGCGCCCGAGCCCTCGCACCGCTGCGGGCCCTGCCTGCCGCGACCGCGCGACGGCTGGAGGAGACGCTGCGGGCGTGGCTGCTGCACCAGGGCAGGCGGGACGAGGTGGCGGCGGCGCTGTTCGTCCATCCGCAGACGGTCCGGTACCGGATGTCGCAGCTGCGGGAGCTGTTCCCGGACCTCGCCTCGCCGGACCGCGTCCTCGAACTGACCCTGGCCGTGGGCCTCCGGGCCGGCTGACACGTCCGCCCGGCAGGTCTCCCGTCCGCGAGCGGGCCGGCTCGGGCCGACGGCGGCTGCTCAGGTGCCCCCGGGCCGGTGGCCGGTGGGCTGGTCCAGGTAGCGGGCCGTGATCAGGTGGGAGAAGCCCATGATGGTCTCCTGCGGGCTGATACCGGTGGCGCCCGGCAGGACGCTCGCGTCGCACAGCCGCAGGTTCGTGAAGCCGTGCGGGCGTCCCTGGGCGTCGCACACTCCGCCCAGGGCGGGTGGGCCCATCCGGCAGGACGCCATGGCGTGGACGGAGATCAGGTCCCAGCTCTCGGGCCGGCCGTGCAGTGCGAAGTCGGCCGCCCGCGCGGCGGTGGTCAGGCAGGCGGGGGCGGGCGGCAGCAGTTCGACCGCGCCGGCCTCCATGAGGAGTTCGGCGGTGTGCCGGAAGGCGGAGCGGAGGAGGTCCCGGTCGCTCCCGGTCAGGCGGTGCCGCAGGACCGCGCCGAGCCCGGGTACGGCCAGCAGCCGGGCGGTGCCCTGGACGCTGACCTGGGTCGTGTAGACCGCGATCCGGTCCAGCTGGGCCAGCATCCGGTCGACGGTCCCGGCGGGGTGGGCGGCCAGCGCCGCGGCGAGCGACCCCGGAGTGAGGTTCGCGGGCATCACCCGCACACCCCGGTCGGCGAACTCCTGCAGTTGCGCGGTGAAGATGGTGCCCTCGGTGGCGCGGACGGATTCGCCGAACCGCGCCACCGTACGGAAGTTGACGTGGAACGCGATGGCCCGGCCGGGGCCGCGTCCGCCGATGGCGCTGCGCCGCAGCAGCAGCGCGCTGCCGATCGGGCCCGCGGCCAGGAGCACCGTCCGCGGGAGGTAGCGCAGGCGGTGGCCGTCGCGCAGGGCGTGCACGACCGTGACCCGGGTGCCGTCGTGTTCGAGCCGGACGACCCGGGTGTCGGGCTCGATGACCGCCGCGAGCCGTTCGGCGGCGGGCAGGTAGCTCACCAGCATGCTCTGCTTGGCCCCGGTGGGGCAGCCGGTGACGCACCGGTTGGCGTGCCCGCAGCCTCGTACCGCCCGGCGTGCCGGTGCCCAGCGCCAGCCGAGCCGGTCGGCGGCCTGGGCGAGCAGCACCGAGTCGCGGTTTCCCTGCCCGGGCGGCTGGTCGACGACACCGAGGCGCCGCTCCGCCTCGGCCAGGTGGGGGGCGAGGTGGTGGGCCCGGAAGCCGTCGACGCCTGCGGACGCCCAGCACTCCAGCAGGTGTTCGGGAGGGCGCCAGAGCAGCCCTCCGTTGACCACGGTGGTCCCCCCGACGCAACGCCCCTCCCCGAAGGGGATGGTGGGCGCGCCGTGGATGGGCACCAGACCGCCCTGGCGGTAGAGCAGGCGCAGGTTCTCCGCCGGGGACGCCCGGGTGATCCGCGCCTGCGGGACGAGGGGGCCCTCCTCGAGGACGCGGACCTCCCGGCCCGCGCCGGCGAGCTCCAGGGCGGCGGTGCTGCCTCCGGCTCCCGAGCCGATGACCAGGGCGTCGCAGCGGATGGTGCGAACGGTGCGGACGGTGCTGCTCACAGGGGCTCCTGCCGGGGCGTGGCGGAGGGTCCGTCGAGGGCGCCGTGCAGGGCCAGCGCGAGGCTCACTCTGAGCAGTTCGGCGCAGCCGGGCACCGTGGACAGCCGGTCGGCGACCCGTCGCGGACGGGCCCGGTCCGAGGCGCCCCGGTCCGAGGCGCCCCGGAGCGGGCCCGTCGGGTCGGCGAGGACTGCGGCGACCGGGAACACCCGCAGCAGCAGGGCGAAGACCAGGCGGTACGGCTTCGGGAGGGCGGCGAAGGTGGCGGCCGTGTGCCGGACCGCGGCGGCCTGGCGGGCCGGTTCGGACAGCGCCGTGCAGCGGTCCGCCCAGAGCGGCGGGAGCCCGGCGGAGCGCACGCGCCGTTCCCAGACCCGCAGGCGGCGGTGCTCCCGCGCGGTACGGAACCCTTCGGCGGGCGGTGCGGGCCGGGCCGGCGGGGAGTTCATGCGGTGATCTTCTCCCTGACCAGGCCCGCCAGGAGCCGGGGCATGCCCTTGGCCAGTACCGCGTCCAGGGCCGCCAGGAAGAGGTCGACGTCGGAGTCCTCGGCCACCAGCGGGGGCGCGGCGATCAGGGGGAGGTCACGGTTGGAGCCGTAGTAGGTGAGCACACCGTGGTCGCGGTAGAGGGCGGCGACCACGGCGGCGGTGGCCAGCTTGGCCCCGGCCTGCGGGTCGCGCGCGAAGGAGGACGGCAGCAGCCGCAGCGCGTGGCCGAGGGCGGCCGGACCGTGGCGCAGGACGACGCCCTGGAGGGCGCCGGCGCCGCGCACCTCCGCGATCAGTTGCGGGTGGCGGGCGGCGAGGGCGGTGAGGCCGCGGCGCAGCCGATCGCCGAGGCGGCGGGCCCGGGCGGGGTAGTCGTCCTCGACCGCGATCGCCACGGCCTCCAGGGCAGTGACCGTCTCCTCCCCGAATCCGTAGTAGGTGGTGCTGTGCAGGGTGGCGTCGGGGAGCGAGTCGTAGGCCCGGCGGAAGACGGGCTCCCTGGCCACGTAGCCGGAGATGGACGCCTTGCCGCCGCCGAAGGACTTGGAGGTGGTCACCACGTCGGGGACGAGGCCGGGGTGGCGCATGAAGTGGAAGAGCGAACCGGTCCTGCCCCAGGAGGTGTAGACCTCGTCGAAGACCAGGACGATGTCGTGTTCGGTGCACAGCCGGCGCGCCTCGCGCAGGAACTCCTCCGAGCACTCGCGGAGACTGGAGGCGCTGAAGGGTTCCAGGACCAGCGCGTAGACGTCGCTGCCGCCCTCGGGCGTGGTGTGCCGCTCCAGGGCCAGTTCGAGGGAGGGGAGGTCGTCGAAGGCGAAACCGTCCGTGCCGGGGATCCTCGGGAAGGTGAAGTGCACCTCCGGCGAGGCGGTCAGGCTTCCGGCGCCGAGCAGCTTGCCGTGGAAGGCGATGTCGGAGTGCAGGACGGTGCCGCGATGGCCGCGGTGGTACTTGTAGGCCATCTTGAGGGCGCCCTCGACGGCCTCCGCGCCCGAGTTGGGGAAGTAGCTGACGTCGAGGTCCGCGGGCAGCAGCTGGGCCAGGTTGTGCCCGAGTGCGGCGACGTACGGTGAGAAGTAGTTCTTGTGCACCTCCATGCGCCGCAGTTCCTGGAAGCGTCGGCGGGCGGCCAGGATGCGGGGGTGGTTGTGGCCGTGGTTCAGGACGCCGATCCCGCCGGTGAAGTCCAGGACCCGCCGCCCGTCGCGCAGGGTGATCCAGCAGCCCGAGGCGCTGTCCACGACATCGCGGCCGAAGCCGAAGGCGGAGAGCAGCGTCACCTGGCCCCGGCTGACATGACGGCGGTAGAGCTCGTGCACCCGCGCGATGGGCATCCGCTCGCAGTCCTCGGTGCTGATCAGGGAGTTCATGGCGTCCCCTCCTCGGGGCCGGACCGCGGACCCGTGCCGTACCCGGCGTCCGGAAGCCGTGGGTCGGGGTCGGGGTCGATGCGGCGGGCGGTGCGGGGATCGGTGTGGGGGGCGGTGCGCATCCGGTCGGCGATCAGGCGGCCGGCGTGCCGCCCCTGCCGCACGGCGTAGTTGGTGCCCCGGTCCTGGGGGTAGACCTGGGCCATGCCGGCCAGGTAGAGCCCCGGCACGTCGGTCTCCATCGCCGGGATGCGGTCGGAGTAGTGCGGGGTGATGACCGGCTGGGCGTGATCGGCCCGCCAGACGTGGTGGCGCCGGACCCAGTCGCGCCGGAACTGCGGGAACATCCGGCTCAGGTGCGGAAGGCTGGCGTGGAACACCGCGTCGTCGTCCATCCGGTACAGCTCGGCGCTGGTCGGGAGGTAGGCGGACAGGTAGACCAGGTGGCGCCCGGCGTAGGCGTCGGAAGCCTCCAGGTTGGTGTGCTCGATGACGCCGACGTAGGGGAACGACGGGTCGGTGACGTTGAGCCAGTAGGTGTCCGACAGGGACCGGTCGTTCTGCAGCACCAGGCACAGATTGGCGAGGTAGGGGATGCCGGACAGCCGCCGGCGGACGGCGGGCACGTCCGGATGGGGCGGTGGTCCGGCGGCGGGGTCGAGGAAGCCGGCGAGCAGGTCCGGTGCCGTGGTGGCCAGGACCCGCCGTGCGGGCAGTACGCCGCTGCCGGTGCGGACCCCGCACACCCCGTGGGCGTCGGTCAGCACCTGCCGGACCGGGGTGCTCGTGCAGATCCGGACCCCCAGTTCGGTGAGGCGCGAGACCCACGCGTCCAGCAGGGCGGCGCAGCCACCCCGCAGGTAGTAGAGGACCTCGCGGCCGCTGTGTGACCGGCTGCCACCGCGCAGGTGGAGCTTGGTCCACATCCAGGTGGCGCCGACCTCGTTCGCGTACTGGCCGAACTTGCCTTCCAGCAGCGGACGCCAGACCGTCTCGTAGACGTGTGGCCCGCTCAGCTCCACCAGCCACTCGCGGGCCGTGAGGTCCTCCAGGTCCCGCCAGTGCTTCACCCGGTGGGCGCGCACCGCGGACCAGCCCAGCCGGACCCGGTCGGGCAGCGGGAGAGGGGCGAAGCGCAGCACGTCCCACGGGCTCGACAACCGGTACACCGAGTTGGCGTAGTAGACGCCGGTCCGGGTCCGGTGCGGCTGGAGCAGGTGGGAGCAGCCGAGTTCCGCGCACAGCCCCCGGATCTCCAGGTCGGAGGAGAACCAGTGGTGGTAGAAGCGTTCGAGCCGGGCTCCCCCGACCTCGAACGACCCCGCCAGGCCGCCGACGTACGGCTCACGCTCCAGCACCCGGCAGGCCACCCCGGCCAGGGCGAGCTCGTGGGCGGCGGCCAGGCCGGTGAACCCGCCGCCGATCACCAGGACCTCGTCGCCGGGCGCCGGGGCGGGCGCCCGGCCGTCCTGCCGTCCCGCGCCCGCCGTCGGGCCGCTCACGAGGCCGCCGCCCGATCGTCGAAGTTCCGGCTGAACCGCACCAGGTGGACCCTGGGGTCACCGGCGACCGGCTGCCGCAGCACCTCCCAGGTACGGTCCGTGCTGCCGTCGTCCACGAGAACCAAATCGTGGTCGCAGCCGACCAGACGGCTCATCACGGCGGTCAGCCGCTCGTAGGTCGCGGGCAGGACAGCCCCTTCGGTGAAACACGGGACCACGACGCTGATCAGGTACCGCGGACCGAGCCCCGAGGCCGCGCTGTTCTCGGACATCGCTGCTCCCCTCGAACTCCTCCGGTGCTGTCGCGTCCGAAGGCGATGGGTGTGGGAGGTGTGGGAGGTCTGGGCGGCGCAGGCCGGGCCGCGCCGGCATCGGAGGCGCCCTCCGCCCCGCCGCAACCCGCAGCGGCCGGGGGACTCCGGTCGATCACTGATGTCAGGGGAGGGTGGCGTGCCGTCCCGCCGAAGGGGACGCCGCCGCGCGGCGAGGGCATCGGAACCGCCGCCGGCGATTCAGGCTCCCAGTGGACCGTAGCACCGCGCCTGGCTCCCGGCCTGCGGAGGGACCGCTGACCTGCTGCGCGGCATGGAGATCCGGCTCTGATTCGGGCACGGGTGACTGCCCGGTCGGGCGATCGCCCGACGACGGGACAGCAGGCGGCCACGGCGTCGCAGGGGCGTCCGCCCGCCCGTCTCCGGCCACCCGTCGCCGGTCACCCAGCTCCGGTCACCCGTCTCCGCCCGCCCAGCTCCGCCCGCCCAGCTCCGGTCACCCGGCCAGGTGACCGGAGCGACGGCCCGTCCGGTTGCCCCGGTCGTCGAGCGGCCGCCATCATCGAGGCTGGAACCCGTCGCGTCAGTGACCGCCGTGTCCGACCGGGAAGGCGACAACCGATGGACGCCACGCCACAGCAACCGCTGCGCTACGCCGTCGGACTGCCCAACAGGCGCGAGTACGCGGATCCCCGACTGCTCCGCGAACTGGGAGCGCTGGCAGAGCGGTCCGGCTGGGACGGCTTCTTCCTCTGGGACGGCCAGGTCGCGGAACACCCGGACGAGCACGTCACCGACTCGTGGACCACCCTCGCCGCGATCGCCGCCGACACGGAGCGCCTGCGACTCGGCGTCATGGTGAGCGTGCTCGCCCTCAAGCGTCCTGCCGAAGTCGCCCGCGCGACCGTCGCGCTGGACCTTCTCAGCGGCGGACGGCTGATCTTCGGCGCCGGCCTGGGGTCCTCCTCCGCCGAGTTCCGGGCGCTGGGCCAGGATCCGGACCCACGGGTGCGTGCGGAGAAGCTGGACGAGGCCCTCCAGGTCCTCGACGGGCTGTGGGCGGGGCGGCCGTTCACCTTCCACGGCCGCTGGTTCACGGTCACGGACCTCGCCTTCCAGCCGGTGAGCCCGCAACGTCCGCGCATCCCGGTGTGGATCGCCGGCACCTGGCCCTCGCGACGCCCCATGCGGCGGGCCGCGCACTGGGACGGTGTCTTCCCCACTCGGGCCGGGGTGGGCCACACCCAGATGATGCCCCCGGCCGACCTGGAAGCCGTGGTCTCCTACGTCCGTGCCCAACAGGCCGTCCGGAACGGGCCGTTCGACGTCGTCATGGAGGGCCGGACGGCCGGGCTCCGGCGGGACGCCGACGCCATGGTCGTCGCCCCGTACCGGGCGGCCGGCCTCACCTGGTGGGTGGAGAAACTGGGCTGGTTCCGGGGCCCGGTCGACCTCGTCCGCGCCCGGATCGAATCCGGACCCCCTGTTCCCGCCGATTCGGGAGCCGATCCCGTCGGAACCGCCTCCTCCGACGGCCGTCCCTGACCTCACCCGCCGCCCCGGGCATGGTTGTTCGTGTCGCCTCCGGTTCGCAACCTCGCCACGCACCGACCCCGCCAGGGGTACTGACAGCTCAGAGGCCGCCCTCATCACCCTGGTCGGCATCGTGCGGTGTCTCGCCGAACCGCTCCCGCGCCTGCTCCGGCCCGCAGCCGAAGGCGCGGCCGATGTACTCCCAGGTCATCAGGCTGTTGTGGGCCATGCGGCCGGCCAGCAGCGCGGTCGAACCGGCGGCGCGCTCGAACCGGGCGGCCGCACGGGCGGCGGCGTACGGCTTGCTCTCCGTCAGATCGCAGATCCGGTCCACCAGCGCCGCGAGCAGTTCCTCGACCTCGCGCGGCACCACCCCCTCGACCAGGTCGACGTGCCACTCCCAGTCCGCGAACGGACCGGTGGCCTCGCCCACCGCCTCGGTCGCCCCGTCGTCACCGAAGTCCAACAGGTGCGTCCGCTCACCCCGCCAGCCGCAACTGCAACCACCGCGCACCGCAACGGCCCGAGGGCCATCCGCACCGTTGTAGAGCCACCAGGTGGTACGCCCGTCCGGCAACGGCGCCGGCTCACTGCCGTCCGCCAACACCGCCGCCGGGAAACCCTGATGGCGCCTGCTCTCGTCAACCCATGGCATGCCGTGCCCCTCGCGTCCCTGGAGTTCGACACCAAGGGTTCTCGGCCTGTGACGCAGTGTCAAGGCCCGGCGACAGTCGGTGCGACCCGCGGCTCAAGGGGACGCGTGCCGGCCGTCGCACGCTGATCATCTGCGGTACTCCGCGTCATCGCGTTGGTGGGCCGGTGCGCCTCGGGGTGTCGCCACAGCTCACCGAGTGAAAGAGCCATAAGCCACAAGCTCGTGTCCGGCAAGGGTCGAGATCATGGACACCATCCGTGTTCCTAGCGGCTACAAGATCGAAATGGCGGCGCTTGATGCTCATTGACGACAGAGGTAAAAGGATTATGGTTATTACGTAGCCATCGAGGCGGGAATCATCGCAGCCCAGGCTCGGACCGCCTCGCACCACAGAGCAGGAGTGACCCCCATGAGTTCCACCGCCAGGACGAACACCAGCGACGAGGTCAAGGCCCAGCCCTGGACCAAGGCGTTCGCCGCCAAGGACGCCGAGGCCTTCGCCGCGGCGTTCGCCGAGGACGTCGTCCTTGAGGCCAGCGCGCTGCGCAGCCCCGTCCGGGGGCGTGAGAACGTCAAGCAGGTCATGGGCGCCGCCAGCGGCATCTACGAAGCGCTCGTCTTCACGTACGAGATCAGCGACGGGACCCGCACCTGCATCGAGTGGGAGGCGAAGGCCTTCGGCGGCAAGGAACTGCGCGGCTCCACCATCCTGACCGTCGACGACGAGGGCAGGATCGCCCGCGCCGTCATCCAGCACCGCCCGCTGGACAACCTGCTGGCCTTCTCCGACGAACTCGGCAACCGCGTCGGCGATGCCGTCGGACGCGACCACTTCCACCGCGCCTGACCCGCGGGCGCGCCCGTCCCTCGCCGCGAACGGCGGCGGCGCGCTGCTCGACGTGCTGTCCGTGCCGGCCGTGCCGTCCTGGCTCGGTATCCCCCGCACCACCGACTACACCGCGGCCGAGTCCGCCGAAAGGAGGTGGCCGCCATGGCCACACCCACCCCCCTGTCCTACGAGGCTTTCGTCTCGCCGGGCGCTCCCCGCGCGGGCGACCAGCGGATGCCCGACGGCACCCCCATCGTGTCCTCGCCGATCACGTCCACCCTGATCCACGGCGAGCGGGACGCCGTCCTGGTCGACCCGCCGTTCACCCACGACCAGATCCGGCAGGTCGGCGACTGGGTCGAGCGCTCCGGCAAGCGGCTCGCGGTCATCTACGCCACCCACGGGCACGGCGACCACTGGTTCGGCACCGGGCAGCTCGTCGAGCGTTTCCCCGGCGCCGTCGCCTACGCGACCGAGGGCACGATCCGCATGATGCACCAGCAGGCCACGGCGGGCCGGGGGCAGATGTGGGACAGGGTCTTCCCCGGCCGGATCCCGGCGACCCCCGTCCTGGCCCGGCCGATCCCCGCGGACGGCTTCCTCCTGGAGGGCAACGTCGTCACGGCGTACGAGGCAGGGCACACCGACACCGACGACACCACCTTCCTCCACGTGCCCTCGATCGGCCTCGTCGTGGCCGGGGACGTCGCCTACAACGACGTCCACCCCTACATCCTCGAAGGCGGCGACGGCGGCCTGACGGCCTGGCTCGAAGCCCTCGACCGGATCGCCGCGCTCGAACCGCGCGCCGTCGTCGCCGGCCACAAGAACCAGGACCGCCCCGACGACCCCGCCATCATCGAGGAGACCCGGCAGTACCTGCGCGACGCCCGGCGCCTGCTCGACGAGAAGCCCACCGCACGCGAGTTCTTCGACCGGATGATGCGGCTCCACGGCACCCGCCTCAACCCGGGGCCGCTGTGGTACGGCGCGGTCGGCCTCCTCGGATCCTGAAACGCCTCAAAATCCTTCGTCCTGCTGGAAGGCGGTGTCCGAATCGGCCCGGGCGGCCACGGCCCGGGCGGCCACGGCCCGGCACGGCCTGGAGCCGGTGCCCAGCGGCCTCGCGTTCGTCCGGGTGAGGATCTGGTGGGCCCCGGGGACCTGCCCTCGGCCACCGGTCTCCGGCCCGCCGAGGTTCTCTCCAGCCCTGTGAAAAGATGAAGAGGCCAGTCAGCCCTCCAGGAGGTGTCATCCGCCATGCCGTGGCCCGCGACCGCGCGGTACGACCTCGAAGCCGCGCCGGGCAGCCTCGGCCTTGTCCAGGACCTGCTCAACACGATCTCGGCCGGCTCGCCCCGCGAGCCCGACCTTCTGGGGAACGTCGAGGCCGCCCAGCGATGGGTGGACGAAGCGACAGCCCGGTGGTCGGAGGGCGTCGGGCAGGCCGTTCCCGAGATCGTCCTCGACGCCGACAGCCTCGCGGAGGTACGGGCGTTCCGCGACGATCTGCAGGCGCTCATCGGCTCGGAGCCGGGTGCCGCACAGGACGCGGGGGCTGCGGTGTCCGTCCTGTACACCGCCACCGCCGCGCTCCAGCTCGGCGAGGACGGCCTGGTGCGGCTCGAACCGCGCGGCACCGGATGGCGGCGCCTGGCCTCGCTGGTCGTCGCGGCCGCCTTCGAGGGACAGCGGGCGGACACCCGCCGCCGTCTGAAGACCTGCCGCAACCCCCGGTGCAAGGTGGCGTTCTTCGACCGTTCCCGCAACAACAGCGGCGTCTGGCACGACGTGAAGACCTGCGGAAACACCGCCAACCTGCGTGCCTACCGGGCCCGCCGGCGCGCCGGCGGACACTGATCCGGGACGTTCGGGAGGTTCGGGAGGGTCGCGGGGTCCAGGAGGTCCGGGGCGCAGACGCGGGCCCGCAGGCCCCCCGTCGACTGCGGTGGCGGCTCGTCGGCCCGCTGCTTCGATCCGGTCGCGTCGGCTACCCCCAGTAGGCGGCGTGCACGGCGGCGGCCTCCGTGTAGAGGTACGGCCCCGACACCTCCACGGTGTTCCCTCCGGCCGCGAAGACCTGGCGGCACGGCAGATCGAGCAGCGGCTCCTCGGGATCCACTCCCGCGAGGACGTTCAGCTCACTCGCCGCGAGCGCGTACACGACTCGCGGGATGCCGCTCCAGTAGATCGCGCCGGAACACATCGCACACGGCTCCGTACTCGTGTACAGCGTGGCGTCGGTGAGCTGGGCCGGGGTGAGCGTACGCGAGGCCAGCCGCACCAGGTTGGTCTCCGCATGGCCGGTGACGTCGCGGTCGGTCAGCACGGTGTTCTCGGCCGTGAGCAGGACTTCCCCGGCGGAGTCGGTGAGCAGGGCGCCGAAGGGGTGGTTGCCGTGCTCCCGAGCGCTCGCCGCCAGCTCGATGGCCGCGAGCAGGTGGGCGCGGATCTGATCGGTCATGACGTACTCCTCGATAGCGGATGACGGAAGGTTATACGTATGACAGAACCCGCTCCAGCAGCACCGCCCCTACGGCGCAGGGGCGGACCGGGCGCAGGCACCGGGCCGGCGGACCAAGGCGGCCGAGGCGGTGCCGGCCGGCCGCAGCCGAGGCGCGGAGGCCGTCCGGACCCCGGCAGCTCGGGCTCTCAGCCGGCCAGGCCGACCAGCACCTCGGCGCCCGGCAGCTGGGCCAGTGCCCAGCCGGGGAGGATGAGCTTGCCCCGACGCCGGCCACTGCCGACCAGAACGTACGGGGCCGCGGCCACCGCCTCGTCGATGAGCAGGGGCCATGCGCCCGGCAGGCCGACGGGGGTGATACCGCCGTACTCCATGCCGGTCAGGTCGACCGCCGTGTCCATCGGGGCGAACGACGCCTTCCGAGCCCCCAGGTGCGTACGGACGGCCTTGTTCACGTCCACCCGGGTGTCGGCAAGCGCGAGGCACGCGGCCAGGGTGACCTCCCCGCCGCGCTTGGCCGCGACCACCACGCAGTTCGCGGAAAGCTCCGGCGCCACCTCGTAGACCTCGCAGAACACCGCCGTGTCCGCCTTCTCGGGATCGGTGTCCACGTACAGCACGGACTCGGCCGCCTCCCGGGCGTCCCAGTTCTTCAGGGCGTCGGCCACAGGAACGGCGAGGTCGCCACAGACCTCCAGCGCCGCGAAGACGGCCGTGAAGTTTCCGAAGGGAGGGCGCATGGACTCACTCATGAAACGGACTGTAGCGCGGCCCGTTGCCCTGGTCGGACCACCGGATGCGTGAGCTGCGACGACGCCGTGCCGGACGCGCCGGCCGCTGTGACAGCCGGGCTGCCCGACAGGGCGCCCATCGCGCACGGAAGACCGATACCTGCGGTGCTCACTCTCGTGCGAGCCGGGAGTCCCGGAGGGCAGGGCCGAGGGCTCGCGTCTGCCCCGGGCGCGAGGCCTCCGGATAATCGACTGGTCGTGGTGGATCGGATGAGCCAGACTCCGTGACCATGGACGGCAGGGTTGCTCAGCGGGTCGGCGAGCTGGACGCGGATTCGAGCGAGGTGGCAGAAGATGCCCAGCATGCGCTGATCGCCATGGGGCCGGAGGTGCTGGACGAGTTGATCGCGGCAGCGCCTCACCTCGGGGCCTTCGGGCAGCTCTGCGCCATCGACGTCTTCACCGCGCTGAAGGATCCGCGGCCGGGAGACGTCCTGATCGACCTGCTGGACAGCGAGAACGCCACCGTCCGCCAGTGGGCGGCCGAGGCTGTGGCGGACCTGGAGATCCAGCGAGCCGTGCCGGCTCTTCAACGGGCCTATGACGCCTTCCGGCAGCGAGGTGAGGCCCCCGACGACAGCGAAGGAGTGGCACTTCGCTGGGCCCTGACGGATCTCGGAGCCCGCGAGGTCGTGATCCCGCCCCGGGCCGCCGCACTGCGGACCTCGCTGGGTGGCCTGGACCCGGCATGGCCGACGGCCCACCTCGCCGAGGTCATCGAGGATCTCGCCGCTCACGATCAGGCGGTGCTCTGTTTCCAGGTGTGGCGGGTCAAGGAGGACAACGGGGCCTTTGGGGGCCACGGCCCAGGCATCGACTGGGACATCGACCGCCGGTTGTCCTGGGCTCGGATCGTCGCCGACTGCCGGGACTGGGCACTTCTTGCAGCCGAAGCGACCGACAAGGCTCCCGGTCTGGTGGCGACGATCTGTTGGATTGACGCCTCGGATCTGCGTGACCCGGATACCCCCGAGGACGCCGGTATCGACCCGTAGGCATGCTCCGTAGGTCCGTTCCGGCTTCACGTACTCCACGCACCGGGCCGGCGTGGTGTCGGCTACCCGAGGCTCTCCGCGACGTGGATGAGTTCCTCGTCGGAGAGCCGTGGGGGGCCGCCGGTGGTGACGACGAAGGTGTAGGTCCCGTCCGACCAGGTCAGCGAACGGGGCCCGCCATCGGGATTCGATGGTGTGATGGTCGCGGGGTGGCCCTTGACGCTGGTGGCCCGGCCGTCCGGTGGTGGGCTGTTCCGGAGGATCTGGCTGATGATCAGGGATCCCGCTTCGGGTCCCGTTCCCAGCCGGTACCCGACGGCCCAGGCCGGGGTGTCGGTCGGGAGCGCGGCCAGGCCGGGTACCTGGGCCATCCTGCCGGTGGGGTAGGGGTACCAGTTCTCCGGCAGGAACGCGGGCCGGAGGAACGTGCGCTCGTCGAAGTGGACGGCGGGCTTGCCGGTGGTGTCGTTCAGCGCCCTGCTCCCGAGCGGCTTGTTGAGGTGGGTGGTGATCTGTCCGTAGCCGCCCGGGTCGCAGAACCCCGAGGCGACCGTGTGCCGCAGGGAGACCTTCACCGCGCCGGCGCTCTCCCGGGCCACGAGCTCGGGTTGCTTCTCGCAGCTCCAGCCGATGCTGAGTGTCAGGGTCCGGCCGTCCGAGCCGACCAGCAGCGGGTAGCCGGCCACGGGTCCTTCGTGGACCTTGGTCCCGGAGTCCCGGTTCATCCAAGCGTCGATCGCGAAGCCGCCGCCGAGAACGGCTATGGCAGCCACGGCGGTCAAGCTGTTCCGTCGTCCGCGCTTCGATTTCTGACGAACGGCACCTTGCGTCACGAGCCCTCCCCGGCGGTCGCGGCCATGCTCTCGGTACGGCGTGCGCGAGGTCAAACGAGGCGGGGGATGGCACCGGCCGGGCGATTTGCCCGGGTTCTCGGGCGCCGACCCTTTCGTCCGACCCTTTCGTCCGACTCTTCCGTCCGACCCTTGCACCTGCTCGCCCACGAGCCGGCCATGTGGTGGACCCACTTCCACGGGCACGGCGACGATCCCGCGGCCCTGGCCCGGGGCGTGAAGGCCGCCCTGGCCGTCACGACCACGCCCGCCGCCCCGCCGGCCGCCTCGCAGCCGCAGGTCGACCTGGACACCGCCGCCATCGAGGACGCGCTGGACGCGAAGGGGGTCAACGACAGCGGAACCCAGCGGTTCACCTTCAACCGCCGCGAGACGGTCACCGACCACGGACGCGTCCTGCCCCCGGCCACCGGCGTGACCACCCTCATCAGCGTCCAGCCGGTCGGCGCCCGCCGGGCCGCCGTCAACGGCGACTTCGCCGTGACCGCCGGCGAGGTGCAGAACGTGCTGGCAGCGCTGCGGGGCGGCGGGATCGACATCGTCGGGCTCCACAACCACAGCCTCACGGAAGAACCCCGGCTGTTCTTCGTCCACTTCTGGGCGATCGGCGACGGCCTCACCCTCGCCCGCACGCTGCGCGCGGCGCTGGACGCCACCGACACCGTCCCGGCGGCCTGACCGGGGCTGGTCCTCCCGGCATCCCACCGGCGTCGCCGGCCGTGTCCGTGGCAGCGCGGTCCGGCCCCAGGGATTGGTCACTGACGGTAGCCTGGTGCTCACTTCCTTGTACTCGCGCCGCATGACGAGGGTGGTACGACAGTGACCGACACGACCGACACGATCGAGGCGTCCCGACCGGTCGCCGAGCGGGGTCCGAGCGGACTGCTCCTGCTGGCGCACGGCAGTCTCGAACCCCAGGCGCAGGAGTCCACCCGGGCGCTCGCCCGCGCGGTCGGGGCCTCCGGGCCGGGCCGGGTCGAGGTCGCGTTCCTGCGGCACGCCGGCCCCACGGCCCGTCAGGCGCTGGGCACGCTCGCCGAAGCAGGGCACGAGCAGGTGGTCGTGGTGCCGTTGCTGCTCACCTCGGCCTTCCATGCCCGGGTCGACCTGCCCAAGGCGCTGTCCGACCCGCCCGGCAGGGCGCCGATCCTGACGCCGGTGCTGGGCGGTCCCACAGGCGTGCCCGACGGGCGGCTGGTCGCGGCGCTGCGCCGCCGCCTCGTCGAGCTGGACGTCGAGTTCGACGCCCTGGTGCTGGCGGCGGCGGGCAGCGTCGACGTCGGCGCGTGCGCGTCGGTGACGGCCATGGCGGCCGTGCTGGGCACCGCCCTCGGCCTGCCGTGCCGGGCCGCGTTCGCGTCGACCACCGCACCGGCCCCCGGCGAGGCGGTGGAAGGACTGCGCCGCGCCGGGGCCCGCCGGATCGCGGTCGCGTCCTTCTGCCTCGCCTCCGGCCTGCTGTTCCGCGTGACCGTCGACGCGTCGACCGCGGCCGGGGCGGTCGGTGTCTCCCAGCCGCTGGGCGACGCACCCGAACTGGTCGAGCTCGTCCTGGAGCGCTTCCACCGGGCGCGTGACGCGAAGCGCTGAACAGCCGTACCTCCCGCCGCCGCCGTCCCCGTAGT
Source organism: Kitasatospora sp. NPDC056446 (assembly GCF_042796115.1). Taxonomy (NCBI): domain Bacteria; kingdom Bacillati; phylum Actinomycetota; class Actinomycetes; order Kitasatosporales; family Streptomycetaceae; genus Kitasatospora; species Kitasatospora sp. NPDC056446. The sequence goes on from NZ_JBHTRF010000070.1 coordinate 28,405, forward strand.
CGTCGCCCGTCGTCGTCGCAGATCGGGCGGCGACCACGGGGACGGCGCGGCCGCGTTCGGGGGAGGGGCCCTCCGGTCAGCTCTCGACCATGTAGGAGCGCGGGTGCGAGTTGAACCTGACCGAACGGCCGGCCGACACGCTGAAGAGCGACCCGCCGGTGCAGTCCTCTCCCCAGTAGAAGCGGACCGTGCTGTCCGTCGCGTTGTTCACGCCCGACAGCGGTCCCTGCGCCTCCCTCGGCACGTCGTAGCAGCCCGGGGCCGGGTCGACGTACGGCACGCCCGGGCCGACGCCCGTCCCGCCGGGAAAGATGATGTTGTAGAACGTCAGGGTGCCCGTGGCGGCCTGGGCGGACGTGGGGACGGCCACGGCCAGCGTTCCCGCGGCGATGAGGGTACCGAGCGTCGTGACGAGGCGTCGCATGTGGGGACCTCCTGGACACCGGGTCGCCGGGTGCGCCCCGTGGTACCGGCCAACGGTATGGCTGCGTACGCGAATCGTCACCGGCGTGCAGGGGTGCGGACGGAGCGCGAGGACCGCTTTCCGATCCGTCTCGGGCGGGACGGATTGTCAGACCCTCCCCATAGTGTGGAAGCACGTCGGAGGGGCTGCCGGAAAGGCGCCGGGAATGGCGTCGAGAAGGCACGGGAAAAGGGGAGAAGAATGTCCACGAACAGGATCAAGCACAAGGTCAACCACGTTTCCCTGGTGGTCGACAAGTCCGGCTCGATGCGCCAGCACGAGGGCCAACTGGTCCGCGTGGTCGACGAGTTCGTGAAGGGCCTCCAGGAGGAGTCCGACCGGCTCGGGCACGAGACCCGGATCAGCCTCTACGCCTTCGACCACGAGGTGCAGAACCTGGTCTGGGACATGGACGTGAAGCACCTGCCGTCGCTGCGTGGCCTCTACCGGGTCGACAACGGCGCGACGGCGCTGATCGAGGCGGCGGTGAAGTCCGTCGACGACCTGAAGAACATCTGGGAGGGGTACGGGGAGCACTCCTTCCTCCAGGTCGTCGTCACCGACGGCGAGGAGAACGCCTCCGGCTACTCGCAGAGCGGCCAGATGCACACCAGGATCGCCGGCGGCCAGGGCAGCGCCGTCCTGCGCGGGTGGATCGAGCGGATCCACGGCGCCCTGGGCGACCTGCCCGACCACTGGACCTCGGCGATCCTGGTGCCGAACTCCCTGGCCAAGCGCACCGCCCAGGAGTACGGCTTCCCGGCGGGCAACATCGCGATCTGGGACGCGGACTCCAGCCAGGGCGTCGAGGAGGCCATCGGCACCGTCAAGGCGGCCGCCACCAGCTTCCTGCGGGGCCGCGAGCAGGGCGTGCGCGGCACCAGGAACCTGTTCGCCATGGGCCAGGACCTGAGCACGGCCGACGTGAAGGCCAACCTCGACGCCCTGGGCGCGGGCAAGTACATCCTGGTCCCGGTCGACGAGGCGATGCCGATACGTGCCTTCGTCACCAGCGCCGGGCACGCGTACAAGACCGGCTGCGCCTTCTACGAGCTGTCCAAGCGGGAGAAGATCCAGGGCGGCAAGCAGCTCGCCGTGGCGGAGAAGGACCCGGCCACCGGGCGGATGACGGGCCGGGTGTTCTCGGGCCCGGCGGCCCGCCGGCTGCTCGGGCTGCCCGCGGCGGAGGCCACGGTGAAGCCGGGCGACAACCCGTCGTACACCGTGTTCGTCCAATCGACCTCCGTCAACCGGAAGTTGGTTCCGGGGACCAAGCTGCTCGTCCTCCTGTAACCCGGGTACGGGGGAGCGGGCGCGGAGGCGGGCGCGGGTACGGCCGGGGCTCGCCGGGAGCGGGTGCGTGCCTCTACGCTGGCGCCGGGCCGGGCGTCGGGTGCCCGGTCCGGTGCGCACAGATCCAGGGGGGTTGCGTGATACGCGTTCGGAAGGGCACCTTCACCTTGACGCCGTGGCCGTGGCGGGTGATGTCCTGGGCCCAGGTGCCGGAGGGGCTCGAGTTCACGCTGTACGACGTCGTCCAGTTCGGCGGTGCCGAGGTGGACGGCACCGAGGAGGACGCCGCCCGCTGGAAGTCGGCCCACAACGCCTACCACGCCCTGCTGCGCGAGGCCGAGGACACCGTGCGATACGCGCACGGGGTGCGCTGCAAGGCGGGTTTCATGGTGGACCACCGCTCGGTGCGCCTACGCCGGTACGACCTGATGCCCGGCCGCAAGGCCCGTTCCCGGCGGCTGTTCGCCGACTGCGAGGCCCTGATGCGGGCAGCCGAGCGGGCCTACCGGCCGCTCCTGGAGGAGATCGAGGCCCGCCTCGCACCCTGAGGCCCGCCTGACACCCTGAGGCCTCGCCCCCCAGTGTTCGAGCAGTGCGCTCAGCTCGGAAGTGAGGGCCGGCCTCGTATCCTCAGGCCCGACCGGTCGCCGCGATCGGCCCGGCCCGGCGGTCAGCCCCCGGTCTGGGTGAAGCGGCCGCCGAGGTAGCGGAACTCGGGGTCGTCGGCGGGCAGTTCGCCGAGCTTCGCGATCAGGCCGGCGGCGAACACCTCGGCGTCGTCCAGCGGCCGGTAGCCGAGCGCCCGGGCCGAGGCGAGGTCCCACCAGGCCCGGGTGTTGGCGGAGATCCCGTACACGACGGTGTGGCCGGCCACCGGCCCGGTGAGCGCGGCGTGCATCAGCCGGGCGCAGTCGCCCGGGCTGAGCCAGGTGCCGAGCATCCGGACGCTGCGGGGTTCGGGGGCGAAGGAGCCGATCCGCAGCGAGACCGTCTCGATCCCGTGCCGGTCGGCGTACAGCGAGGCGAGGTTCTCGCCGAAGCACTTGGAGAGCCCGTAGTACGTGTCGGGCCGCTGCGGGGTGTCCACCGGCACGGTGCCGCCGTCGGCGGGCCGTTCGGTGAAGCCCACCGCGTGGTTGCTCCCGGCGTTGACGATCCGCCGGACCCCTGCCGCCCGGGCGGCGTCGTAGAGCCGGTAGGTGCCCTCGATGTTGGCGGTCAGGATGTCGGCGAACGGCGCCTCGCCCGGGATCCCGGCCAGGTGGACCACGGCGTCGACGCCCTCCGTGGCCGCCGCCAGCGCCGCGGCGTCCCGCAGGTCCGCGGTGATCGCGTCGGGGTCGCCGGGCACCGGGAGGCGGTCGAAGCAGCGCAGGCGGTAGCCGTAGGCGGGCAGCAGTTCCCGCAGGCAGGTGCCGATGCGGCCGGCGGCACCGGTGAGGAGGACCTGGTTCGGCTGGTTCGCCATCTGTCGCGTCTCCCTGGTTTTCCGTTGTCCCGCGTTTTCCGCTTCCCCGGTTTCCCGCAGGCTCGGAGGGCCCACCGGTCGGATGCGGCGAGGTGTGACGGTACCTGACGGGGTGCCAGGGGTCGTTCGAATTACCGGGGCACCGGGTCCGCCCGGCCCGGTCGGCTCACCGGGTCTGCCGGGCTCACCCGTTGAGGGCGCGCCGCAGCCAGCGGGTGCGGGCCTCGTGGGCGTCCTGGGAGAGGGCCGCGTCCGGGGCGAGGGTGTCGAAGCCGTGGCAGGCGCCGGGCCACACGTGCAGTTCGGCCTCGCCGCCCGCCCGCCAGATCGCGTCGGCGTAGGCGACGGCCTCGTCCCGGAAGGTCTCGGCGGAGCCCACGTCGACGTACGCCGGGGGCAGCCCGGACAGGTCGGTGGCGCGGGCCGGGGCGGCGTACGGCGACAGGTCGGCGGCGCCGTACCGGTCGCCGAGCAGGGCCTGCCAGGCGGTGGCGTTGGAGGTGCGGTCCCAGGTGTCGTGGCCGGCCATCTGGCGGCTGGAGAAGGTGTCGCCGCGGTCGTCGAGCATCGGGCTCAGCAGCAGCTGGCCGACCGGCGCCGGACCGCCCCGGTCGCGGAGCAGCAGGGCCAGGGCGGCGGCGAGCCCGCCGCCGGCGCTCTTGCCGCCGATGACGATGCGCCGCGGGTCCACGCCCAGTGCGTCCGCGTGCCCGGCCACCCGCAGGAGCCCGGCGTAGCAGTCCTCGACGGCGCCGGGGAAGCGGGTGCCCGGCGCGAGCCGGTACTCGACGGACACCACCGCCAGCCGCAGGGGCAGCGCCCAGGTGCGCAGCAGCCGGGGCAGGACCGACCACGCGTTGCCCGTCACCATCCCGCCGCCGTGCAGGTAGTAGAGCAGCGGCAGCGGTTCGCGGACCCCGGCGGGCCGCGCGCAGACGAGGGTGACGTCGCCCTCGTCCCGCTCCCCGCCCCGCTCCTCGTCCCGCTCTCCGCCCCGCTCTCCGCCGTCGGTCCCGCCCCGCGGCACGCGCAGTTCCTCGACCTCGAACCGGCCGCCGTCGCGCAGCCGGTCGAGCGCCGGTCGGGGCCGGGTGGCGGCGTCCCGTTCCTGCCACGCCGCCAGGCCGTCCGGGGTGAGCACCTCCCGAGCCCGCTCACCGGCGGCCGCCACCGCGGCCCGCACCTGCGGATCCAGCGGAGGCGCCGGCACCCGCCGGGCTGCCGATGCCGACACCGCTACCGATGCCGCTGCCGACGCTGATCCGTCCACCACCAGGACCCCCTCGCCCGAGGGATGCCCGGCGGCACCCCGACCCCTACAGCCTGTCAGCCCACCACTCCCGTCCAGGCGGCCGCCCCCGCCCGGCTCTCACGGGTCGCCGCCCCACCTGGGAGACCCTCACCACCCGCCGCTGAAGCTGTGATTGTCGACACGTCAACAAAGGGGTATTCAGTGACGAGGCGAACCATCTGCGTACGAAAACCGCACACGGAACGTAAGTGATCAAGATGCCTGCGTTATGTAAAATTCAGATAAACAAGATCCACATTTTCCGATCAATGCCTAGTCAAGGCATGTCCATGTAGGACAGATTCGGCGGCGCCCTTGTGCGCACGAATCTCTCCAGGAGCAGACATGCCCCGCCGCCACGGCACTTCGCGTCGGCACCTTCGCCTCTTCTCGCCCGGTCGACGCTGGGCGCGCGCGGTCGCGCTCGCCGTCCTGACGTCGATCGCGCTGCTGCTCACCACCGAGTCGGCGATGGCCCGGGGCGCGACGCTCCAACCGCTGTCGTTGGACTCCGTGCGCACCTGGTTCTCCGACCTCTGGACGGACAAACCCGCGCCGAACTGGGGCAAGCTGCCGCAGCAGGCCTCAGGAACGGCCGAGGGCAAGAGCCACGACGCCCCGGCGGCCGAGACCAGCAACACAAGCGAGGCCGACGGCCGGCCGGCGGGCCGCAGCCCGGGCGAACTCCCCGCCTACCAGCCGCCGGTGGCGAAGGTCCCGGCCGGGCGCAGCGCCACCGCCGCCGGCTTCGACCCCGGCGCCAGCAAGCGCCGCGCGGACAAGTCCACCGAGACCTCCGACTACTACGAGAACCCGGACGGCTCCTACACCCGCGAGTTCCACCAGAGCGCGGTCAACGTCAAGGACGCCAAGGGGAACTGGCAGAAGCCCGAGCCGAAGCTGACCCAGGGCCAGGGCGGGCGCTGGCAGCAGAAGTCCCCCGGGAACGCGGTCGACTTCGCGGGCAACGCCAAGGACGACCACCTCGGAAAGGTGACCATCGGCGGCGACAAGTCCTTCGCCTTCGGGCTGCAGGGCGCCGCCGACGCGGCCGCCGACGCCAAGGACGGCACCGTCCGCTACCAGCAGGTCGGCCCGGACACCGACCTGCACCTGACCGCCCGTCCGAGCGGCCTCAAGGAGGCCATCGTCCTCAAGTCCGCGCAGGCCGGGAATCGCTGGGTCTTCCCGCTGGAGCTGCACGGCCTGACCGCCGCCCTGACCAAGGACGGTGGCGTCGACCTGCGTGACGGCGAGGGCAAGCCCGCCGGCACCATCCCTCCCGGCTACGCGTACGACTCGAAGATCGACCCCCGTTCCGGCGACCCGGTCACCACTCACGCCGTCGGCTACCGGTTGGAGACCGAAGGCGGACGCACCTCGCTGGTGGTCACCCTGGACGAGGCGTGGCTGCACGCCCCCGAGCGCGTCTTCCCGGTGACCGTCGACCCCTCCTTCAGCTCCGGCGGCTCGACCACCTACACCGAGTCCAACACGCCCGTCGGCGACCACTCCATGGAACAGGAGCTCAAGGTCGGCTCCTACGACGGCGGCACCCACAGTTCCACCTCGTTCCTGTCCTTCCCGAACCTCGGGCTGGACGGCTCCTTCGCCACCGTGCAGTCGGCAACGCTCAACCTCTTCATGACCTACGCCGCGAGCTGCACGCCGCAGCGCTTCGACGCCGCGGCGATCACCACGCCCTGGACCCCCGCGGAGGTCACCGCCGCTCCGGGCCCGGCGTACGGCGGCTCGATCGGCAGTGCGAGCCCGACCCCCTCCGCAGCCTGCGCCAACTCCGCCGGCGACCCCTCCAAGGGCGACAACATCACCGTCGCGCTGTCCCCGGCGACCCTCAACGGCTGGGCCCAGGGCGGTCCCGACTACGGCGTGGCGCTCTACGCGGCGACCAACGACGCGGCGTCCTACAAGAAGTTCGGGTCGATGTACAACCCGGACGGCGCGCCGACGCTGACCATCACCTACACCGGGGTCCTCCAGCCGCAGGTCCTGATCCAGTCGCCGCCGAACGGCTCCGGCGTCCAGACGCTCACCCCGCTGCTGGCGGCCAGCGGACAGATCGACCAGTCCGGCGGCCGACCGCTGATCAGCCCGAAGTTCGCCTTCCAGGTGTTCTCCACCGACGGCACCAAGGTCGCCGAGTCCGGCACCGTCGACTCCACCGACTTCCAGTCCAGCTGGGCCGTTCCGGCCGGGAAGCTGGCCTGGGGTCAGACCTACTACTGGACCGTCCAGGCCTTCGACGGCGTCGGCTACTCTCCCAACCCGTCCTGGTACGCGCTGACCACCCAGGTCCCGCAGCCCGTCGTCACCTCCAAGCTCTCCCAGAACACCGACGACCACGGCCTCAACCCGGCCATCGGGAACTACACCACCCGCGCCACCGACGCCAAGATCTCCGTCCCCGGCCCGAGCCTGGCCGTCGAACGCGACTACAACTCGCTCGACCCGCGCATCACGGGGGCGTTCGGCGCCGGCTGGTCGAGCCTGCTCGACGCCAAGGTCGCCGAGCAGTACGACCCGGCCGGCACCCAGACCGGCGTGGTGGTGACCTACCCGGACGGCTCCGCCGTCGGCTTCGGCCGAAACACCGACGGTACCTTCGCCCCGCCGCAGGGCCGCTTCGCCACCCTCGCCCGCGCCACCGCTCCGGCCACCGGCTACACGCTCACCGACAAGAGCGCCAACGTCTACACCTTCGCCCAGGGCCTCGGCTCCGGCGGCTACGGCCTCACCGCGATCGCCGACGCCAACGGCCGCGCCCTCAACCTGACCTGGGCCTCGGGCCGGATCACCACGATGACCTCGGCCGCCGCCGGCCGCAGCCTCGCGCTCACCTGGTCCACCCCGAGCGGCGCCGCCAACCCGCACGTCACCCAGGTCACCACCGACCCGGTCACCGCGGGCGACGCCACCAGCTCCCTGGTGTGGACCTACGGCTTCACCGGCGACCAGCTCACCAAGGTCTGCTCCCCGGTCAGCACCACCCAGTGCACCACCTACGGCTACACCGCCGCGTCGCAGTACCGCAGCCTCTCCCTCGACCAGGACGCGGCCTCCTTCTGGCCGCTCGGCGAGGCCGGCGGCACCACCGCCGCCAGCGCCGTGATCGCCCGCCAGGGCAACGACAACGCCACCTACCACGGCGTCACCCTCGGCAAGCCGGGACCGCTGGCCGGCACCACCGCCACCGCCGCCGGCTTCGACGGGACCTCCTCGTACGTCCAGCTGCCCAAGCTCGGCCTCGGCACCACCTCCTCGCAGAGCGTCGCGATGTGGTTCAAGGCCGACGCGGGCTCCGGTCCGGGCGTGCTGTTCTCCTACTCCGACCGCCCGATCGCCGCGACCTCCGCCCGCGGGAACTTCACCCCCGCCCTGTACATCGGCGACGACGGCAAGCTCCACGGCATCTTCTGGACCGGCGACACCCCGGCCCCGATCACCACCGCCGCCCCGGTCAACGACGGCACCTGGCACCACGTCGCGCTCACCGGCTCCTGGAACGCCCAGACCCTCTACCTCGACGGCAAGCAGGTCGGCAACCCGGCCCCGGGCTTCGGCACCCTCGGCCACACCAACGCCCTGCCCTGGATGTACAACCAGGTCTATCTCGGCACCGGCTACCTCGGCGCGAACTGGCCCAACCAGCCGCACCCCGGCCCCAACCCCAGCACCGTCTACGCCACCTACTTCAAGGGCTCCATCGCGCAGGCCGGCTGGTACACCAAGCCGCTCGGCAAGGACGACGTCAGCGCCCTCTACCAGGCCGGCACCACCCCCGCCAACCTGCTGAACAGCGCGCTGCGCCCCTCCGGCAAGACCTTCGCCTCGGTCGGCTACGACACCGCCACCGCGGGTGTCACCAAGCTCACCGACGAGAACGGCGGGACCTGGACTCCGGCCGCCCCCACCGTCACCGGCTCCAGCCAGGTCTACCGCGGCGCGGTCATGGGCTCCGCCCCCGCCGCCTACTTCCGGCTCAACGAGGGCGCCGGAGCTTCCGGTGCCGTCAACGAGGTCAACTCCGGCCTGGCCACGTACAACAACACCGCGCTGGGCGGCGACGGCCCGTTCGCCGACGCCAAGGCGGCCGGCTTCGACGGCACCTCCTCCTTCCTGAAAATGCCGTCCACCGTCCAGGTGTCGACCGGCAACGACTCGGTCGAGCTGTGGTTCACCATGAACAGCGGCTCCACCGCCGGCGGCGTGCTGTTCGACTATGCCGGCGCCCCGATCAACAGCGACAATCCGCGCGCCAACAACTGGGTCCCCGCGCTGTACGTGGGCACCGACGGCAAGCTCCGCGGCAAGTTCTGGGACCAGTACGGCACCAACTGGCAGATCGTCACCCCCGGCACCGTCAACGACGGCAAGTGGCACCACACCGTGCTCGCCGCCAATGCCACCGGGCAGACCCTCTACCTGGACGGCAAGCAGGTCGGCTACACCAACGGCACCCGCGCCGCCTCCGCCTCCGACCACGTCTACGTCGGCGCCGGCGAGTCCTACAGCTGGCCCGCCGGCCCGACCAACCAGCTCGGCTACTTCCCCGGCCGGATCGCCGAGGTCGCCTACTACCGGGCCCAGCTGAGTGCCGCCCAGGTCGGCGCGCACTGGGCGGCCGGCGCGGACTCCGGCGGCCTCGCCCCCGTGCAGACCATCGCCGTCACCGACCCGCGCGGCGGTACGGTCAAGTACGAGCACGACCTGCGCAACGGCAACCGCATGATCGCGCAGACCACCGCGCTCGGCGCCCGCACCACCTACGGCTACGACACCTCGGGCTTCCTGCTCACCGAGACCGACCCCAACGGCAACGTCACCACCACCGGCCACGACGCCCGCGGCAACGTGGTCACCAAGACCACCTGCCAGGACCAGGCCCGGCAGAAGTGCTCGACCACCTACTCCTCCTTCCTGCCGGACGCCACCACCACCAAGCTCACCCCGAGCCCGCTCAACGACCTGGTCTCCAGCGTCCGCGACGGCCGCTCAGCCGACGCCGCCGACACCAGCTACCAGACCTCCTACAGCTACGACGCCGCAGGCAACCAGACCGGCGTCACCACCCCGGCGGTGGCCGGCTTCCCCAACGGCCGCACCACCGCGATCGCCTACACCGACGGCACCACCAACGCCGCCGCAGACTCCGGCCTCGCCCCCAAGGGCCTGCCGTACCGGACCACCTCGCCCGGCGGCGCCGTCACCGCCATCGCGTACAACCGCAACGGCGACATCGCCTCGGTGACCTCGCCCAGCGGCCTGGTCACCCGGTTCACCTACGACAACCTCGGCCAGATCCTCACCAAGACCACCGTCTCGGACACCTACCCGGCCGGACTGACCACCGCCTACACCTACAACAAGGCCGGCCAGCAGGACACCCGGACCGACCCGGCCACCACCAACCGGGTCACCGGCGCGGTCCACCAGGCCAGGACCGCCAGCACCTTCGACGCCGACGGACTGGTCACCGCGCAGACCGTCAGCGACCTCAGCGGCGGGGACGCCCCGCGCACCGTCGCCAACACCTACAACGCCTACGACCAGCTGGAGACCACCACCAACGCGGCGGGCGGCGTCACCCGTAACACCTACGACCCGAGCGGCGCCCGGACCAGCGAGACCGCCCCGGGCGGCAACACCACCGCGACCGCGTACGACGCGCTGGGCCGGCTGCTCACCCAGACCCTCAAGAACCACACCGGCGATCCGGCGAACCCCTCCCCGGCCAAGGACCTGGTGCAGTCCTCGCGCGCCTACGACCCGGCCGGCCGGCTCGCCTCGCTGACCGACGTCAACGGCAACACCACCAAGTACACCTACACCGACAACGGCCTGACCGCGACCGTCACACGAACCGACCCGACCGGCGCCCAGTCGTACGTGCTGCAGTCCAACAGCTACGACGCGGCGGGCAACGTCGCCGAACAGCGCACCAACAACGGCGCCACCGTCACCCGCAACGCCTACGACGCGGCCAACCGCACCACCGCCAGCACCGTCGACCCCAACGGCGTCAACCGCACCACCACGCTCACCTACACGCCGGACGACCACGTCGCCGCCCAGCAACTGCGCGACGCCACCGGCGCCACCCACACCACCAGCAGCACCTACGACGCGACCGGCCAGCAGACCAGCCGCTCGATCCAGTTCGACGGTGCGGGCAACCCGGTGGGCTGGTGGGTGCTGGACCAGGCGTCCGGCGCCACCGTGCCCGACGCCTCCGGCACCGGCAACACCGCGAGCACCACCGGCGCCGTCAGCTGGCCCGGCGGCGCGGCGGGCTTCGACGGCACCGGCGGTACCGTCTCCACCACCGGCCCGGTGCTGAACACCGCCACCTCCTTCACCGTCTCCGCCTGGGTGAACCTCGCGGACACCGGGACCTGGCACGCCGCCGTCATGCAGGGCGGCACCAACCAGCTCTCCATGCTCCTCGGCTTCGACCGGTGGGCCGGCTGGGCGTTCACCGTCTCCGGACGGGACTCCGCGGGCTCCGGATTCAGCCAGGCCTCCACCGGCCTCGCCGCGGTCAAGACCAACACCTGGACCCACCTGGTCGGCGTCTACGACTCCGCCGGCGGCGCGATCAAGCTGTACGTCAACGGCGTCCTGGCCGGCTCCGGCACCAACCCCTCGCCGTGGAGCGGCGGCGGCCCGCTGGTCATCGGCGCGACCAAGGCGGCCACCGGCCCCGCCCGCGACCTGATGAACGGACAGGTCGCCAACGTCCAGGCGTACCAGCGCGCCCTCGGCGACTCCGAGGCCTCGGCGCTGTTCACCACCGGACGCGGCGGCGGCACCACCAACGCGCCCCGCCCGGCCGCGGCCGCCTGGAAGCTCGACCAGACCTCCGGGCTCGGCGTCCCCGACAGCACCGGCAACGGCTACCCCGGCACCGTCCCCAACACCGTCCGCTGGACCGGCGACGCGGCCGCCTTCGACAACAACGGCGCCCTGATCGCCGGCACCGGCCCGGTGCTGAACACCGCCACCTCCTTCACGGCCTCCGCCTGGGTGAACCTCGCGGACACCGGCAACTGGCACGCCGCCGTCATGCAGGGCGGCACCAACAACCTCGCGATGCTGCTCGGCTTCGACAAGAACACCGGCTGGGCCTTCACCATCGCCGGCACGGACAACACCAACACCGGCTACACCCAGGCCGCCTCCGGCCTCGCCGCGGTCAAGACCGGCACCTGGACCCACCTGGTCGGCGTCTACGACTCCGCCGGCGGCGCGATCAAGCTGTACGTCAACGGCGTCCTCGCCGGCACCGGCACCAACCCGACGCCGTGGAACGGCACCGGCAACGTGTACCTCGGCGCCACCCAGGCGGCCACCGGCAACGCCCGCGACCTGATGAACGGCCAGATATCCAACGTCCAGCTGTACCAGCGGGCGGTCACCGACACCGACGCCGGCACCCTGTACACGGCCGGCCGCACCGCCGCCACCCAGCTCGGCCAGCCCGCCGCCGTCTGGAAGCTCGACCAGGCCAACGGCCCGGCCGTGCCCGACGCCGGCGGCGGCAACCGCGGCGCCACCGCGCTCAAGGCCGTGGGCTGGACCGACTCCTCCGCGTCCTTCGACGGTACCGGCGGCGCGGTCAAGGCCGCGTCGGTGGTCGACACCACGGCCTCGTACACCGTCTCGGCCTGGGCCAAGGTCTCCGACTTCTCCGACTACCGCAGCATCGTCACCCAGAGCGGGTCGCAGACCGCGGCCTTCATCCTCCAGTACTCCCCGACGGTCGGCTGGGCCTTCCACACCACCTCGACCGACGTCTACAGCCCGGTCTGGCGCACCGCCTCCTCCGGCACCGCCGCGCCCAAGCGCGACACCTGGACCCACCTGGTCGGCGTCTTCGACGCCCCGACCGGCACCATGCGGCTCTACGTGGACGGCGCCCTCGCCGGCACCGGCACCAACACCACCGCCTGGAACGGCACCGCCGGCACCGTCATCGGCGCCACCATGCCCGCCAACGACTCGCCCCGCGATCTGATGAAGGGTCAGGTCGCCAACGTCCAGCTGTACCGCTGGGCCCTGCGCGACGGCGACGTCGCCGACCTCGCCAGGAACGGCCGCACCGGCGCCACCGTCACCTCCACCACCCCCCAGCAGGCCACCGTCAGCTGGAAGCTCGACCAGCGCGGCCTGCCCGTCGAGATGACCGACCCCAACGGCAACAAGTCCGGCTACCTCACCGACGAGGCCGGCCACCGGGTGCTCACCAGCGCCCCCACCGTCAACGTCGAGACCGGCGGCGGCACCCCCGTCGCCATGCACCCCACCACCACGGTCGGGTACGACACCTTCGGCGACATCACCGAGCAGCAGGACCCCAACGGCAACACCGTCACCACCGCGTACGACGCGGGCGGCCGCCCCACCAGCGTGACCCTGCCCGCCTACGCCAAGCCGGACGGCAGCGGTACCGTCACCGGGGCCAGGTCGACCCGCGAGTACGACCCCGACGGGCGCCTCACCAAGAGCACCGACCCGCTCCAGCGCGTCACCACCTACCGCTACACCCAGCTCGGCGACCTCGCGGTCACCACCGACCCCAAGGGCGGCACCACCCGGACCGTCCGGGACGCCGCCGGCCAGGTGCTCGCCACCGTCAGCCGCGGCGGCGCCGAGAGCCGGGCCACCTACGACTGGCTCGGCCGACGGACCACCACCACCACGCTGGAGCGCTACCCCGCCCCGGTCACCGCCACCACCACCTACTCCTACGCCCCCTCCGCGAGCAACCCCGGCGGCGCCTTCCTGGCCTCCGTCACCAGCCCCGGCGGCATCACCACCTCCACCGGCTACGACCAGGTCGGCGAGGCCGTCTCCACCACCGACGGCGCCGGCAACATCACCCAGGTCCAGTACGACGCCCTGGGCCGCCCCGCCGCCACCCGGGCACCCGACGGCACCTGGACCAAGGTGACCTACGACCAGACCGGCAACGTGGTCCGGACCCGCCGGCTCGACCTGGACGGCAGCACCGTCCTGGCCGCCAGCACCGCCACCTACGACGCCGGCGGCCGGATGCTCTCCACCACCAACCCGACCGGCCGCACCGAGCGCTTCACCTACGATGCCACCGGCGCGCTGACCAGCCAGACCGAACCGGTCAGCGACACCGCCTCGATCACCACCACCTACGGCTACGACGCGGCCGGACACCGGACCCGCTTCACCGACGGCCGCAACCACAACTGGATCTACGGCTACAACAGCTGGAACCTGCCGGAAAGCGTCACCGAACCGGCCGTCTCCACGGCCGCGTACACCTACACCGCCGACGCGGACCGCACCAGCCGCACCGTCTACGACGCGGCCGGACGCCCGACCCTGAAGCTCGCCCCCGGCGGGGTGCGCCAGCAGCTCGGTTACGACGACCTCGACCAGGTCACCTCGCAGAGCGGCAGCGGCGCCGAAGCGGACACCGCCACCCGCACCTTCGACTACGACCCCGACGGCCGGATGACCGGCGCCTCCACCGCTGCCGTCGGCACCACCACCGCGGCCACCGCGGAGACCTTCAGCTACAACGACCGCGGCGGCCTGCTCACCGCGGGCGGCAGCGGCGGGTCCAGCAGCTTCGCGTACAACACCGACGGCCTGATGACCTCACGCACCGACGCCGCCGGGACCGCGACCTACGGCTACGACGGCGCCGGCCGGCTCAAGACGCTCAACGACCCGGTCACCGGCACCGCCCTCAGCCTCGGCTACAACGCGCTCAACCAGCCCGCCACCGTCACCTACGGCGCCGGCGGCAACATCCGCAGCTACGGCTACGACAAGCTGCACCGGCTCACCAGCGACACCCTCGCCAAGCCCGGCGGAGCGACCGTCGCCGCCATCGGCTACGGCTACGACCCGGCCGGCAACCTGACCTCCAAGACCACCCAGGGCTTCGCGGGGCCGGCCGCCAACACCTACACCTACGACTACGCCAACCGGCTCGCCTCCTGGAACAACGGCACCACCACCACGGCGTACGAGTACGACGCCTCCGGCAACCGCACCCGGGTCGGCGGCAACGTCTACACCTACGACGAGCGCAACCAGCTCACCGGCGACGGCAACGCGATGTACACGTACAGCGCGCGCGGCACCCTGACCACCGTCAAGGCCGGGCTCACCATCACCGCCAACGGCTCCGACGCCTTCGGCCAGCAGGTCCTCCAGGGCGCCCAGCGCTACACCGCGGACGCCCTCGGCCGGGTCGTCACCGGCCAGACCACCACGGTCGGCAGCCGTACGTTCAGCTACTCGGGCCAGGGGAACCTGGTCGCCTCCGACGGCACCAGCACCTACAGCCGGGGCGTCGCGGGCGACCTGATCGGCATCGGTACAGTCGGCCAGGCCACCGCCAACACGCTGGCCTTCACCGACCAGCACACCGACGTGGTCGCCGACTTCACCGCCACCGGCACCACGCTCACCTCCTCCGTCGCGTACGACCCCTTCGGCGCCTCGATCGGTGCCAGCGGCGCGTCGATCGGCCAACTCGGCTACCAGTCCGGCTGGACCGAGCAGTCCACCGGCCGGGTCAACATGGCCGCCCGCTGGTACAACCCCGGCACCGGCCAGTTCATGAACAAGGACACCTGGTCGCTCAGCCCCACCCCCAACTCGGCCGCGGCCAACCCCTTCGCCTACGCCGACGACAACCCCTTCAGCGGCACCGACCCGAGCGGGCACGGACTCTGGGGCAGCATCAAGAGCTTTGCGAACAAGGCCGTCAACAAGGTCGTCAGCGTGGCGAGTTCGGCCTGGAACGCGGTCACCAGCGCGGCCGGTACGGCCTGGCACGCCGTCACCGAGACCTACCACGCCGCCACCAGCTGGGTCGCCGACCGCGCCCGGGACGCCTACCACTTCGTCGTCGACACCTACAACAACGCGGTCAAGGCCGCCGTCCGGCAGGCCGAGCGGGTCTACCGCTCGATCGAACAGGACATCGCGCGGATCAAGGACAACATCGCCAGGCTCCAGCGACAGACCGCCGCCTACGTCAGCCAGGCCCGCCAGCAAGTCGCCCAGGCGTACCACGCCACCGAGCAGTTCGTCTCCACCGCGGCCGACACCGTGGTGGAGACCGCCAAGGGCGTCACCCAGTACGTCAAGGACCACGCCGCCACCATCGCCTCCTTCGCGGTCTCGGCCGCCGTCTTCATGGGCTGCGAAGCCGTGGTGACGGTCGCCACCGGCGGCACCATGTCCATTCCCGGCGCCATGGCCTGCGGCGCCCTCGCCGGCGCGGCCGGCGGGGCCGTCGACCAGGGCGCCAAGTGCCTCGGCGGCCAGCAGGGCGCCTGCTCCGTCGGCAGCTTCGCGATGGCGGCCGGCCTCGGCGCCCTGGGCGGAGCGCTCGGCGGCGGCATCGGCGGGGCCCTGGGCGGCAAGCTCGCCCAGACCGTCGTCGGCAAGATGCTGCCCCGCGCGGTCACCACCGTCCTGGAGGAGACCGCCATCGGCGGCATCTCCGGAGCCGCCACCGGCGCCCTCAACTACGGCGTCACCTGCGACTCCTCCCAGACCGGCTGCAGTTGGGCCGGTGCCGGGCAGGCCACCGTCAGCGGAGCCGTCGACGGCGCCGTCGGCGGAGCGGCCGGCGGGGCCTTCGGCGCGGGCGTCCGGGCCGTGAAGGACCGCGGCGGCTCCGGCTCGGGCCGGGGCGCGGAAGGCTGCGAGACGCACAGCTTCACCGGCGACACCCCGGTCCTGATGGCCGACGGCAGCACCCGGCCGATCGCGCAGCTCAAGGAGGGCGACGAGATCGCCAACTCGGTCCCGGGCAAGGAGGGAACGGAGACCCACAAGGTCGACAAGGTCATCGTCACCACGACCGACCACGACTACGTCGACGTCACCGTCACCCCGGACGCTGCCGGGACCGGTGCCGGGACCGCTGCCGACAACGGCGGCAGCGGCACCGGCCGGCTCGGCCCGCTGAAGCGCCTCGCCCTCGGCCTCGCCGCCTCGGTCGCCGCCTTCACCGCCCTGTCGGCGGTCCCCGGTGCCGCCCCGGAGGCCGCCGCGGCCACCGCCCCGGCCCCGGTCGCGGCCACCGCCCCGGCTGCCGGTTCGACCCTGACCACCACCGACAACCACCCCTTCTACGACCTCACCCGGAACGCCTTCGTCCCGGCGAAGGACCTCCGCCCCGGCGACCGCCTCCAGACCCCCACCGGCACCGCCACCGTCCGCACCACCCACCGCTACGAAGCCGGAACCACCACCTACGACCTCACGGTCGACGGCCTCCACACCTACTACGTCCTCGCCGGGACCACCCCGCTCCTGGTCCACAACTGCGGCGGCGACCAGTACATCTGGGACGGCAGCGTCCGGTTCGAAGCCCCGGACGCGCTCGGCCGGCCCGGAGCCATGCACGCCTCGGTCCGCGGCGACATGCTGGACAAGGGCACCGAGGCCGGGAAGCGCCGCACCCCTGGCTGGCGCGGCCACGGGACCCTCTGGAACGAGGCGCGCGGCCACCTGCTCGCCGGCCGCCTGGGCGGGCCCGGCAAGGGCCCGATGTCCAAGTACAACCTGGTCACGCTGACCCAGAACCCGGTCAACTCGCCGTGGATGCGCGACATCGTCGAGGGGCCCATCTACGACGCCGTCGACAAGGGACAGGTCGTCCAGTACACCGTGACGCCTATCTACGCGGGGAGCAATCCCGCTCCGATCCGCCTGGAATTCACGGCGCACGGTAACCAGGGCTTCCAATTGACCGGGCACCTGGACAACCCGGCCGCAAATCCCCTCACCCCGGGATTCGATATCGGGTGAACCGCTTTCAGGCCCGCGCCCCCGCGCGGGCCTGAACGGTCCGTTATACTGACGCGACTTTTTTTGCGAATCCGGAGGTAGGTCCGCATGTCCCGCACCACGCCGGCCCGGCCGGTGGACGTCGAAGCCCTCTTTCCCGAGCTCCGGCACCACACCGCCCCGGCGACCAGGCTCCACCCGAGGCCGGGCGACCCGAAGCCGTCCGACAGCTCGGTCGGGGGCATGCTGTCCTGGCCCTCCGGCGAGCCCTGGCCGACCTGTACGGCGGTCCACCGGAAGTCCCGCGGTGAACTCGTGGCGAACATCCGGCAGTACCGGCGACTGTTGTCCGAGATCTGGAGCCGGCGTGATTCCGCGGGGAATCCCGTCGGCCCTTCCGCCGACGAACGCCTCGAATTGGACGCCCTCACGAAGCGGGGGAAATACGCCCCAGAAATCGCGGACGACGCCCCGATCCCGCTGCTCCCGGTGCTCCAGCTCTTCCGCTCGGACGTGCCGGATCTGGAATTCCCGGAAGGAAAGGACCTGCTGCAGGTCCTCTGGTGCCCGTTCGACGCGCACGGAGAGAACCGCGCCATCGACGTCCGGCTGGTCTGGCGGGACTCGGCGAAGGTCGTCGACCCGCTCCCGGAGCCGCCCCGGCTGACGGTCGTCGGGAACAAGGGCTACCTCCCGGAGCCCTGCCTGCTCCAGCCGGAGCGGGTCACCGAGCACCAGGACGTCGAACTGCTCCCGGTCTCCCTCCAGGAGGCCATCGGCGCCTGGGAGGAGGAGCAGGAGGAGGCCGACGAGAACGCCCCCGGCTACCAGTTCGACCTGTCCGTCGCCCCGGGCTGGAAGGCCGGCGGCTTTGCCTCCTGGCACCTGACCGGCCCCGCGCCCATGGTGTGCGAGTGCGGCGCGCCGATGCGCCTGCTGGTCACCGCCGCCAGCCGGGAATGGGACAACGGGAACCTCAGCTGGCGCCCCGTCGAGGAGGCGGACGACACCACCCGCGGCCTCAACATCCCGACCCGGGTCGTCCTGGGCCGGGACGGCTCGCTGCGCGTCTTCGTCTGCACCGTGGACGCCGAGCACCCGTACCAGGTCAATGAGCAGTAGCGCGGGGAGGGCCGGGAGCACCGGGCGGGCCGGGAAGCGGCGGGCCGCCGCCGCGGCGCTGGGCGGTGCCTGCCTGGTGGGGATCGTCGGCACGGCCGTCTGGCCGGCCCAGGACGACGGGGACCCGCCGCCGGCGCGGGCCCGGCAGTACGCGGCGTCGCAGGCATGCCTGCTGACGGGTCAGCAGGGCGTCGCGGAGCCGGAGGCCGCCGAAGTGTGGGGGGCGATGCAGGACAGTTCGTCCGCCACCGCGGGGAAGGTGTCGAGCCTGCCGGTGATCGGGGACCAGTCGGTGGGCAACGCCGTGCCGTACGCGAACACGCTGGTGGCCCGGAAGTGCGACGTCGTGCTGGCGGCGGGGAGCGTCCAGGTGCAGGCGGTGACGCAGATCGCCCCGGCGAACCCCGCGGTGCGCTTCCTGGTGGTCGGGGAGGCCGCCGCCGGCGGGAACGTGACGGTGGTCGCGCCGGGGCCGCAGACCCGGGCGAAGGTGGCGGACGCGCTCACGAAGGCCTTCGGCGCCCTGAAGGGGTAGTACGGTGCCGGAGCCGGAGGAGGACCCCCGCCCGGGATCGGGCGGGGGTCCTCCTCGTCGGGCCGGGGCGTCCGGGTGGGGCCGGGTCAGCCGCTGACCTCCAGGGTGGTGGGCCAGCCCCGGTCGTCGAGCTTGGTGAAGAGCGCCTTGATGTGGTCGGGGTGCAGCTTGATGCAGCCGAGCGAGCGGTAGTCCTGGTCGCCGTCCCACTTGGTGGGTTCGGTGCTGCCCTGGTCGCCGTCGGCCGTCATCTCGCTGTGGATGAAGAGGTCCGACCGCAGGGTGCCGTCGGAGCACTTCTTGTCCGACAGGGCGATGGCGAAGCCCTTGATGGTGCGGTCGCGGTGGCGCTCGTGGCCCTCGATCCGGTAGGTGCCGTTCGGCAGCCAGCCCTTGTCGGTCCGGCAGCTGTCGCGGCCCTCGGTGCTCGCGCCGATGCCGGACCCGGCCCGGTAGGAGGCGATGGTCTCGCCGTTGACGCGGACCGTGAGGGTGGAGTGGTCGGGGTGCTCGTGGTTCTTGACGAAGGTCATCCGGACGCCGTTGTCCGCCGCCTGCGCGGTGGGCGCGGTCACGGTCGCGAAGGCCGCCGCGAGGCCGGCGGCGAGCACCAGGGAGGTGAGGGCCGGCCGGGGGGTGCCGTGCTCGGAGTGCGAGTGGTTCGTACACATGTCCTGCTCCTGTCCGCTTCTGTTCGGTTCGGCCCGGGTCGGTCCCCGGCGCCGTCACCGAGACTTCCGGGCACCGGGGTTGGCCGTCCATCGGATGCGGAACAGTGGAACTTGCACTTCGTCTTGCACCGCGCTGACCTGCGCCCGAGCGGTCGGCGGTGCAGGTCGGACCACTCCGGGAGGACGCCTGTGGAGCAGCGGGAGAAGGCTTTCGAGGAGGCCGCGGGCGCGTTCGCCCGGGCACTGGACGACTGGGCCCGGTGCCTGGGGGAGGCCACCGACGGCGACCAGCGGCCGTCGCGCAAGGTGCTGGTGCGGCGGCTCCAACTGGCCGGGCACCGCATCGACGAGCCGCTGCTGTCCTACTGGCTGAAGGGCCGTCGGCAGCTCCTCGCTGCGAAGGCCAACCGGGTGCCCTCACCGGCCGACACGGCCGCGCTGGCCCGGGCGCTGCGCCCGGACGCCGCCGCGACGGCCGAGCTGCTGGGCGGGTACGGGGAGGCGGTCGCCGCGCACCAGGCCCGGCTGAAGGAGCTCGGTGGTGCGGGGTGGCGGCGGAAGATGGTCGCCCACCTCGACGAGGACGCCGACCAGGGCGCCGGCGGTGGCGGCGCCCACCGCGCCGGGGTGGGGGGGGCCCGGGGCGGGGGGGCGGGGGGGGGTGGGGGGGGTGTCTTTTTAAAAAAAACC